>CAZGRF010000192.1:0-6940 GCA_964527825.1 uncultured Pirellulales bacterium | reverse complement strand
AAGCCGGCAAAATACACGATCAGCATGAAGACGAATTTCGTTCTCCAACCCATGTTCTGGGTGTTCCCCCCTTCCGTCCCAGGATTTGACCGGCCAACTCCAGCCGTTTCTTCGCACGCCTCACGTAAATAATTGAGACTGAGATCCCGATGTGCAAATGGGAAATCCGTGGAATGATCAGCGTGAGACAGAGGGCCGGATCCGCGGGATTATCGCCACCCCAGACTACAGACCGGCGTCGAGGATACCTTTCAGGACGCCGCACACAATGGCCACCTCGTCCTGCGTCAGGCGGGCGTGGAACGGCAAGGCAACCGTGCGCTCGCTGGTGGACTCGGCAAGAGGGAAGTCTCCCTTCCTGTAGCCGAAACGTTCCACCATGAAGGGCTGCAAGTGCACCGGAGGGAAGTAGTTACTTACCTGGATACCCTGCTGCTTCATCTGCACCAGCAGGCGGTTACGCTGCTCGATACCGAACTGCTCCGCCAGCCGGACGACGAACACGAACCAGCTCACGTCACAACCAGGCGCTGCCGCCGGCACGACCAGCCGGTCTTCGTCGGCCAGCATTTCTTGATACCACGCGGCTACCTGACCGCGTCCGGCCTTGATCTCGTCGATCCGCGAAAGCTGGACCAGGCCAAGCGCGCAGTTGATGTCGCTGAGTCGGAAGTTGTATCCCAGCCGTTCGTGCGCCAGCCAGCCGCCCTCTCGGCCACGACCCTGATTGCGAAGGGAAACGCACAGGTCGGCGAGGGCGTTCTCGTCGGTGACAATCATGCCCCCTTCGCCCGTGGTAATCTGTTTGTTCGGATAGAAGCCGAAAACGCTCAGCGTGCCGAAAGTCCCGGCCTTCCTGCCGTGCAGCGCCGAACCCAAGGCCTCGCAGCTATCCTCCACGACAGCCAGCCGATGCCGCTCGGCTACCCGGCAGACCTCATCAAACCCGGCGGGATTCGCGAATATGTCCACGGGAAGAATCGCTTTCGTCCGGTCTGTGATAGCAGCCTCGATTCGTCCCGCATCGATGTTCAGATTGACCGGGTCAATATCGACGAAGACGGGCTTGGCCCCAGTCATCATGATCGACGTCGCAGAGGCTATGAATGTGAAGGGAGTGGTGATCACTTCATCGCCCTCACCGATCCCGAGGGCCAGGAGACTCAGGAACAACCCGCTCGTGCCGCTGTTCACCGCTACAGCTCGCTCTCGACCCAGGTAGCGGGCGAACGCCTCCTCGAACTCGTTCAGCTTGGGCCCTAACGAGAGGTTGGGGCTGCGAAGCACCTCCACCACGCTCTGAATCTCCTTTTCGGTGATGTCGGGCCGTGACAAATGAATCCGCATCGCGGTCTCCTCATATTTCTCAAGGGCCAGGTCCAAGGGGCCATTCTAAGCGGCCAACCACACAAATGAAAAAGATTTCCCGGTGCCCTGGAAGTCTCAAGACAAGGTGCAATCGTCCTGCGAGACCCGCCGAACGCGGCTATCGAATTATGGGACTCGCTACTCCCCAAACCATTGACGACAGGCTCTGATTGGGGAATTCTCGCGGCTTCGCTAAATGCCGCCGGCTCGCGGGCCGAAGAAGAAAAGGGCACAGGTTCACAGATACAGGAATCCAGCGATGGCAAAAGGCAAGAACGTGCTGACGACCGGAGACGTGGCTCGCATCTGCAACGTCGCCCCACGAACGGTTTCCAAATGGTTTGACTCCGGGCAGCTCAAGGGGTACCGCATCCCCGGCAGCAAGGATCGACGCATCCCGCTCAACGAGCTGGTCCGTTTCATGAAGGCCAACAACATGCCGACGGAGAGCGTGTCGGCAGGCAAGATCAGGATCCTGGTTGTCGATCACGAGTCCAACGGCCATGCCCCGCTAATCGATGGCCTTGTCGGCAAGGGCCATTACGAAGTTCAAACCGCCTGCACCAGCTTCGACGCCGGCGCGGTCATCCAGAGGTTCTCGCCGCACGTGGTGCTCGTCAATCTGTTGGCCAACGGAATCGATGCACACGGCATCTGCAAGAGTATCCGTGCAAACGAGGAATTCGAAACCACGAAGGTAATCGCTCTGGGCAACCACCTGAGTGCGCAGGAAACGATGGCGCTGATGCAGAAGGGTTTCGACGGTTATGTCGCGAATCCTTCCGATACGAACGAGGTGGTCCGGAAGATCGAAGAAGCCACAGCGATCATCTATTGACCGATACCGACGTGCTTCCAGCGAGCGACTTTTCGTTCATCCAGAAGCGATAACGAACGCCACCGTGTTAGAAGGTATCACCTGCCTTGATCTTTCAACATATGGGCCTGGAGCCGGATCAAGGTCTTGGCACTGACCGTTCGCGCCGAGAAATCACCAAAGATCACGCCGTATCGGTCCTCCGACTGCTTCCAGTGCATCAGAATGGAGTACGGATCATTGACCTTAGCGCGGTCGCCATAGTAGACGACTTCCTTCCCTTCGGCTAGGAGATTGTCGCGGTAGATCGACAGCCCTTCCAATATCCTGCTTCGACTGGCTTCGTTGCCGCCCAAAGCATACTTGAGGAAGAACTTGCCGTTCTCGTAGACTCCGCCAGTCATGCCTTCGTGACCGCCAAAGAAACTGCCGGCCAGGAATACGACCAGCAGAATCACGGCCGCCGCCGCGAGCCGACTGATACGCAGGTCAACGATAATGCTGATCGTGTCCAGCCCATGCACGCTCAACCTGTGCGGAATATGGCCTTTGATCGCTTGGCCCAACTCCGGCCGAGGCTTCTCGATCCCGCGCTCGCGGAAGGCATTCAGCAACGCTTCAATTCTCTTCTCACCAATCATCGCGCTGTTCCCTCGTAGGCCCTCAGGTCGGGCTTCTCTATGGCGTTCTATTCGTCGGCCAGATCTCTCCTCAAAGCTTCAAGGGCCCTGTTGAGGCGGCTTTTCAGCGTTCCTTGCCGCACATGCGCCGCCTCAGCGGCTTCGGCAATGGTCAGTTGTTCCATATAATGCAGAACGATGGCCTGCCGCAGTTTCCAAGGCAGTTCCGCTACCGCCCGGTGCAGACGAACGAACAACTCCTTCTCGCCAGCTTGTTCCGACCCGTCGATTCCGCCTTCCGTCGCCTCGGTCGTCTCGGATCCGACCGGTCCTTCTCGCTTGTGCCTTCGCCGGTGAAGGCGCGAGACATTCCCAGCGATGCGAAACAGCCAGCCGTTCAGGGCCCTGCCATCCCGTAGCTGGCCGATGTGGCGCCATGCCCGCAGGAACGTGTCCTGCGTCAGATCCTCACTGATCTGCCGGTCGTGGCCCATCGCCCGCATAAACAGGTAGATACGCTCGTAGCACTTGTCAACCAGCTCTTCCGCCGCCGCATGCTCACCATGCCGCAGACGCCGCACCAAGAAGACCTGGTCCTCAATAGGCGTTCGACACCTCTGCGTGGCAACGACCTTCACGTTTTGAGGATGCGCCAAGTCCCCGTCCTGTTCTGCTGCCTGAGCGTTTTTCTGCATGATCCCCACGTCAGTAGGTCACATCATAGTATACCGCGACAGCGATTCTCGCCCAATATGGACGCTGCGATAACCCGCTGGGACGCATCTGCCCCGGCGGTTGACCCTGCACGAAACAGAATTGCCCGACCACCCGAAAGTGCTATACTCGGCCCCAAAAAGCCCGATGAAATCCAAGGACGACCCTAATGAGACTATACCTCGTCCAGCACGGCAAAGCAATGTCCAAGGGTGAGGATCCAAAACGGCCTCTGACAGACGAAGGCAGGCACGAAGCCGGCAAGGTAGCCCGCTTCATCGCCCCTTTGAACTTGGAAATTGGCGAATTGTGGCACAGTGGCAAACCTCGCGCCGAACAAACGGCGGCGATCTATGCCAACGTGGTGGCTGCCGATACCGGGCCGACCGCCCGTGAAGGGCTGGCGCCGGATGCCGCCGCTGCCCTGCTGCGCGACGAGCTGGCGGCCGCCTCGGACAACGTTATGATCGTGGGGCACATGCCGTTTCTCGCCAAGCTGGCCACGCTGCTCTTGACCGGTCACGAATCGCCCTCGGTCGTCGCCTTCAGGAACGCAGGCATCGTCTGCCTCGGCCGCACAGAGGACAGCCGCTGGCGACTCGAATGGGCCGTAACACCCGACGTGCTGCCCGGGTAAGGCCGACTATGGCGAACCTGACCCCTTCCAGCGACAATGTCAGGCGACTGTGGGCGAGGGTGAGTCCCTGCGTGCTCTGCCCCCGACAATGCAAGATCAACCGCGCCGACGGGCAGTTCGGCTTCTGCGGGATAGGAGATGCGCCCGTGGTCAGCTCCGCCGGCCCGCACTTTGGCGAGGAGAGCGTGCTGGTCGGCTTAGGCGGCTCGGGCACTATCTTCTTCGGCGGGTGCAACCTCGGGTGTGTCTTCTGCCAGAACTATGACATCAGCCACCACCATGCGGGGCGGCGCATCAGCACCGAGCAGCTTGTTAACGCGATGCTACAGTTGCAGGATACGGGCTGTGTCAACGTCAACTTCGTCACGCCCACGCATCTGGCGGCGCCGATCGCCACCGCCATCGAACTGGCTCGCGACAAAGGCCTGGCCGTGCCCACCGTCTACAACACCGGCGGGTACGATTCGGTGGAGACGCTGCGCCTGCTCGAAGGTCTGATCGATATCTACATGCCCGACATGAAATATGCCGATGTGGAAGCGGCCCGGGAGTTTTCCGCGGCCCCGGATTATCCTCAGGTCAACTTCGCGGCTGTCAAGGAGATGCATCGCCAAGTCGGCGACCTGCAGGTCGAGAATGGTCTGGCCACGCGTGGATTGCTCGTCCGTCACCTGGTCTTACCCAACGGTCTTGCCGGCAGCACCACGATCATCGACCTTCTTGCGGACGAAATCAGCCTGGACACTACTATCAACATCATGGGACAATACCGCCCCTGTTACGAGGCTCACGCCTATCCCAAGATCAACCGCCATCCCACTCGCGAGGAGATCGCCGCCGTCCGTCAACAGGCCCTTGACAGGGGATTGACCGTCCTCGACTGAGCGGGTATCGCAAGATGGCAGCTCTCACAGATCCAACAGGCTCTTGAGTGTCCTGGCATTGTTGATGGCGTGGCCTTCGACGTCGTTGTTGAAGTAGGCATAGACGGCGCGGACGTTCCTTGTTTGCTCCCTGAGCCAGTCGGCCCATTCGGCCAGCATCACGTCAGTGTAGTTGCCCGCGTAGCGGCCGGAAGTGCCATGAAAACGGACGTAGACTATCTCGCCCGTGACGACACGCGGCGAGGCGCTGCCAGCCAAGTCATGAACGCACAGCGCAACACCCCACTTGTTCAGAAGATCGAAAGTATCCGGCTCGTACCAGCTCTTGTGGCGAAATTCGAAGACGGCGTGGTCGCGTGTCGGCAGACCTTTGATGAAAGCATCGAGCCTCTCAAGGTCCTTGTGCAGGCTCGGCGGTAATTGGTACAAGATCGGGCCCAGCCGGCGCTTGAGCAGATCGACCAGATCGAAGAACCGCTGAATCGATTCGGCCGGGTCGTTGAGTTTCTTGACGTGTGTGATGTAGCGGCTGGCCTTCACGGCGTAGACAAAGCCGGCCGGGGCCTTGTCGTGCCAGTTGGTCATCGTCTTGGCCCTGGGTAGGTGGTAGAAGGTATTGTTGATCTCGACCGTGTCGAAGTGCCGGGCGTAGTACTCCAGCCACTCGTCCTTGCGGAGATCGTCCGGATAGAATCGCCCCCGCCAGTGGTCGTAGTGCCAGCCGGAGGTACCGACGCGAATCTCTCCCATCGGAAGACCCTTTGGATTTGCAGTCTGCTATTTGCGGTTTACTATCTGTTCCGTGTAATGCATCCGGGCAATAGATCGTAAGTGGTAAATCGCCAATCGTAAATCCCTATGGCCATTGGCCCGCAACAATTCGGAAAATGGCTGGTGGGCGTCGGAGCCGCCATCAGTGTGCTCGGTCTGCTGATCGTGCCGCTGGAACGCATTGGGCTGTTTCGCTTGCCCGGCAATTTCGAGTTCGGCGGGCGCAACTGGCGCGTCTACTTGCCCCTGACCACCTGCATCATCCTCTCCCTGCTGCTGACCTTGATCCTCTGGCTGATCAGCTACTTCCGCCGGTAGTGGTCCTTACAACACGGGCTTTGCATCCGCTGTTGCCCCGGTATAATCGTGACCATGAGAAACGCACAACTCAGCGCAGTTTTCGAGCAGATGGCCGATATCATGGAGATTCTCGGCGAGGATCCTTTCCGCATCAACAGCTATCGCAAGGTCGCCCGCATCGTCGCGGAACTGCCTACTGATGTCGGTATCCTGCTCGATACCGGCCAATTGGCCAAGACACCGGGCATCGGCAAATCGAGCCTGGCCAAGATCAAGGAATCCGTTGAAACGGGGACGATCACCGCCCACGAGGAGCTTCTGCAAAGGCTCCCACCTTCGTTGCCCGGATTACTCCGGATTCCGGGCATGGGCCCCAAGGGCGTCAAGGCCGTCTACGAGAACCTGGGCGTCAAGAGCATGGCCGAGCTAAAGCAAGCCCTGACGGACGGTTCGGTGGCAACGCTGTCGGGCTTTGGTGAGAAGAAAGCCGCCGGGATTCTGAAGGGCATCGAGTTCCTGGAGAAATCTACCGGGCGTATCCGGCTGGATCAGGCGATGGAGGCGGCCGAAATGGTCATCGCCCATCTGCGGCAGCTCCCCGGCATCGACCGGATCGAGCCGGCCGGCTCGCTGCGGCGTCGGGCCGAGACCATCGGCGATGTAGACATTCTGGCCACGACAGGCAAGAGTAGAAAGAGGTCCGGGCAGACGCCCGAGCAGATCATCGAGTTCTTCACCGGTGCGGCGTTCGTCGAGCGCGTTCTCGCCGCCGGCCAGACCAAAGGATCGGCCATCGTGCGGACGGAGACCACGCCCGTGCAGGTGGACG
>CAZGRF010000191.1:0-6987 GCA_964527825.1 uncultured Pirellulales bacterium | reverse complement strand
GTTTGGCACAATCACCTCGCCCGTACGGCGGGGAAAGGATCAGCATGGGCAACGAGTTGCCCATCCTACCTCTCTCGGCACGCCCTATGTCTTCAAGAGAATCCTGCATCATAGGGTAGTGATGTGCAAACGGTGTGCCCGATGGCGTGGATGGCATAAGTGTATTTCTCGCGTGCGTTTACGTACGCGTAGTTCTCGTGAAGTGTGCCAATATGGCAGTCGAGCGCGCGGAATCTCGCGTTTTCCTTTGGCTGCGTTTCTGGCTCAGGAAGGTACTACGAAAGACGTCAGTCCTTTGCGGATCAGCATGATGGCTATGGCGGCCAGGAGCAGGCTGGCGACCTTCGACATCGCCTTGGCGCCGGCCTCGCCGAGAATCCCGATCAGCAGCAGAGAAGACCTGAAGATCAAGCCGGCCAGTAGGATATTGACCACCACGGAGACGACCGTTGCGATCAGGCCGTATTCGGAGACCGACAGCATGGATGTCGTCAGCACCGCCGGCCCGGCAATCAACGGGGTACCCAGCGGGACGACGCCGAGATCCTCGGCTGGTTTGCGTCTTTCCTTGACGGGATTGACGATGTCGATGATGGCCAGAGAGAAAAGGATGGCGCCGCCGGCGATCATGAAGTCGCCTAACGCAATTCCCAGCACTCTGAAGACGAGCTTGCCCAGGAAGATGAACCCAACCGCCAGGCACGCGGCCGTGAGCATGGATTGAACGATGATTCGGTCCTTTTGCCTCTCGTCGAGACCTTCCGTCAGAGACGTGAGAATGGGCAGCACGCCGATGGCGTCGACGGCCACGAAGACGGGAATGAAGGAAAGTAAGATGTTGCGAATCATGAGGGTGTTGTCTCCCGTTGAACGCGATGACGTTACTTCAGCCATACGGCAATGGTGACGATATAGCCCACATACAGCACGAGGAAGACCGCGGCCTCCCAGCGATCCAGCGTGCGCCGCTTGCCCGTAAACATCCATAGGAACAGAAGCGAACTGGCGCCAAGCAACACACCGATATCCACATTCATTCTGGGCTCAAACGGGATGGGCCGAATCAACGCGCTGACGCCCAGTATGAAGAAGATATTGAAAATGTTCGAGCCCACCACATTACCGACGGCGATGTCAGAGTTCTTGCGATAGGCGGCCGTCGCAGACGTCGCCAGTTCAGGCAGGGAGGTGCCAACCGCGACAATCGTCAGGCCGACGGCCGTCTCGCTGACACCGAGCGACAGGGCCAGCTTCACCGCACCGTCCACGACCCATTTGCTGCCGACGATCAGGGCCACGAAGCCGATGCCCATCAGCACGCCGGTCTTGGGGAGGCTGGTTGCCTCTTGCGGGAGGCCTTTCTCCATGCCCTCAATGCGGCGGGCGATGGTTACGGAGTAGTAAAGGAATATAGCGAAGAAGCACAGCAGGACCAGTCCATCGATGCGGGTGAGAGCCGAGGCCGGACTGCCGTCGATGAATTGATCGTTTGCCACGATCCCGACCATCAGCGCGGCCAGCAGGCTCAGCGGAATCTCTTTCCAGATCGTGCCCTTCGTAACCGCCAGCGGGAAGATCAGGCCGGAGATGCCCAGGATCAGCAGAATGTTGGCGATGTTGCTGCCGATGATGTTGCCGATGGTAATGCCCGCATCGCCCTGAACGCTCGCCGTGACATTGACCGCCAGCTCGGGAAGCGAAGTGCCGAAGGCCACCACCGTCAGGCCGATGACCAGCTCCGAAACACCCAGTCGCTTCGCCAGCGCCGAGGCGGCGTTGACAAACAGGTCCGCCCCCTTGATGACAAGGACAAACCCGACCGGCATAAGCACATAGGCCAACATAGCCGATTTTCCTGGTACCTCACCTGGATTATCAGACAGGCCCCCATCATATCGAGCGTCTTGGCGAGGGCAAGAGCGTTGAGATTCCCGCGTTCGGCAGCCGGCTCAGGCGCCGCAGCACGCGGGCTTGAACACTCCCGTTGAGTGGTCCGCTCGTCCAAGGTATACTGGCTGCGTCCCGCCATCCGTGGCTTCAGGGGCTCGCGTCATCGGCTATGAATAGGTGGCTACTCATGTCAGAAGAACCAACAGCGAATCAGGGTGCCTCTCTCGGTCGTCGTCAGTTCATCACTATCGGCGCCGGCTCCGTTGCTGCCGCCGTTGCGGGCGGTGGCAGCGCACACGCGGCAGAGGCGGGCAGCGCGCCCATTGTGACGCCGCCGGAGGGCAAGCGCATCTTGCTTGCCTGCAAGCTGGGAATGATTCCCAAGGAGATTGAGGGCAAGAAGTTGACCATTGTCGAGCGGCTGCGCATGGCGCGCGCGGCCGGGTTCGACGGGGTCGATTTCGACCAGGCTGGGGAATACACGCCGCAGCAGTCGCGGGACGCCGTGCGCGAGTCGGGCGTGTTCGTCCACAATGCCATCAACCACGCGCACTGGGAACACCGGCTCACGAGCGAAAAGGAAGCCGAACGCGACCAAGGCCGGGCCAATATCGAGCATTGCCTGCGCGTTTCGCACGCGGCCGGCGGCAGCGGCGTGTTGATTGTGGTCGGCCGGGGGGCCGACGGGCCGGCCGACGTGATTGAGGAAAGGTGCCGGCAGGAAATCAAAAAGCTCTTGCCGCTGGCGGCCTCGCTGGGCCAGATGATCCTGATTGAGAATGTCTGGAACCAGATGATGTACGACCACGATGCGCCGCCGGAGCAGACGCCTGAGCGGTTCATCAAGTTCGTGGACAGCTTCAATAGCCCGTGGGTCGGGATGTACTATGACGTCGGCAACCATTGGAAGTACGGCCAGCCGGGCGATTGGATTCGGGCGTTCGGCCGCCGGTGTGTGAAGATGGACGCCAAGGGCTTCAGCCGGGCCAAGAACACGTGGGCAGACATCACCAGCGCAGACGACGACCTGCCGTGGGCCGATGTCCGCAAAGCCCTCGACGAGATCGGTTTCACCGGCTGGGCAACCGCAGAAGTCAGCGGCGGCAACGTCGAGCGCCTCACCCAGGTCCGCCAGCAGATGCAAAGGGCCTTCGGGGTGTAGGGCACGCGCAGAATTGGCGTATGTGAACGCGTCTCGATGAAGGCGGTTCGCGGTTGCGCTTCTGTGCCCTTACGGGCACACTGCAAACGGGGCTGGATTATCAGCTCGCGTTTGCCTCATAGGGGTGTTCGTTCCATCGGACTCCTGTGGAACCGAAGCCACAAAAGGCCCGTATCGCGCGCGTCAGTCTGGGTCTCGTCTGTACTCTTGTCCGTTCGAGCGGGACGCTTGAGCCTTCCGTACAACGCTCTCTACCGGCACTTTGGCATAATCACCCCATGATGCTTACACCCCCGCCGAACGTGCGACAGGCTTTGCCGTTCACGTATCGTTCGGTTCTCTTTCCTGCCCCACGGGGTCTTCCTGGAAGGAGAGTCTAATATGTCTTGGCTGCCGCGGCACGGCCTTACAGCCCGAGTCACTTCATCAACTTCGCTGTGAATGCCTGCAACTGCCTGCCGTCTACCCTCTCAGATCCTTTCTTCTCTTGCAGTTCCTTGACGTGCTGCATCACGATCTGGGTCATGACAGCACCCGGCCTGGGATATGCGGCCACGATGTAATGAGGTCCGGGCGCGTCTTCTCCTTCTTCCTGTTCCCATTCAGCCCTGAGGTTGTCCGGGCTGATCAGGGAATTGGCATAGTCAAAGATGACCTTGTCCATGGCCTTGT
This sequence comes from uncultured Pirellulales bacterium, assembly GCA_964527825.1. Lineage (GTDB taxonomy): Bacteria > Planctomycetota > Phycisphaerae > Sedimentisphaerales > Anaerobacaceae > JAFGLV01. The sequence goes on along the minus strand of CAZGRF010000191.1, from coordinate 3,263 downwards.
AGACTTCCTTGCTCTCCTTGACCAGGCCGTAGTAATCCAGCAGTTGGGCAAACACGTAATTCGACGTGGTATACACGTCCTGGCCCTGGTCCGATTCCACGGGCCGGCCGTCTTCGGTACGGGTCATGCACCAGCCCATGGTGGTGCGGTTGTTCTTGTACATGGTCTTGAGGATTTTCTTGGCCTTGTCCGCCGGAATAAAGGACTCCTCGCCCATGGCGATCAGGGCCCACACGGCATCCAGTTGGTTCATCCAGGTGTCGGTATTGGTCTTGCCGGTCTCCGGATCGTAGCAAGTGACATAGTATTGCAGGCCGTGGTCTTTGTCTTCACGCCACATCTGCCCGAAGATCGCCTCGGCCCGGTCGAAGGCGGCGTCGTATTGGGCTTGGGCAGCCTTGTCCTTCATCATGTCCGCCATGATGCTCATGGCCTTACACCCGGCCATAAAGATGGTCACGTCGTAGGCATCCACGCCGAACAGGGGCAGGTTGTCGAAGGTGTTCTTCACACCACCGGGTTCCCCTTCGGGAATACCATCACCGTCAAGGTCCAGCTTCTTGAGGTATTCGAATCCAGACTTGAGGGTCTTCCAGTTTTTCTTGAGAAAGTCCATGTTGCCCAAGAACTTGACATTGCGCAGGACGCGCGTAGCCAGCTTGGGGAACAGGTCCACCCAATAGTTGTTGTTGTACCAGGCATAGTCACTGACATTGCGCAGGGCATGGCCCTTGGGCAAGGCGCCCAGGTCGTGGGCCACCCCGCCCTTGACCTTGAACTCGTCATAGATCTGGGTCAGAGAATAGCCTTCGTACTCGTCCCGGTGCTCTTCGAAATGCTGGCGGGCTTCGGTAAACGAGGCATGTACGTGATAAAACCGCTTCTTGGTGTCCTCGGCATTGATCGAGTTGATCAAGCTCTGACAGAGTTCTTCTTCGATATGGGGGAAGAGGATCATCATGACCATGGAATACCAGTCCACGTCCGAGGGATTGATATAGGCATAGTCAAAGCATTCCAGGAAGCGGGCCGTATCCTTGCCCTTGTTGTCTTCCACCCAGACGCAGGCATTGGACAGGGGGAAGCTGAACTCGTTAAGGATCAAGCGGGTCAGACGCAAGGCGCCGGCCTTATCACTCTTGTATGAAGGGCTGCTTTTGATCAGATCAAAGATCCGGCTTTGGATGGTCAGGCTACGGTCCAGCCACTTGGGATAGCTGGTCAAAGCCGTCTGGGCCAGGTCCAGGGCCCGGGTCGTCTTGTCCTTGAAGTACCTGACATACTTGCGGTCGAAGGTCTTGCCGTCGATGAAACGCTGCTGCGGGAAGTCCAGGGCCACGACAAACGGTATGGTCTTGCTGGCCTTGGGTTTCAAGGTGAACGTGACGCTTATGGCCGCACCGTAATCCTGGTTCAGGATGGCGTCACGTTTCTCGTAGAAACTGCCGTCTTTGTTCAGCAGCAGGTCCTGTTTGAGCCGGTTGAGACAGAAATAGGGCTGCGTGTCAATTTTGACCCCGGCCATGTCCGGTACCGCGATCACCATGCGGTCCTTGGATTCCCTGCTGGCCATCAGTACCCCTTGCATGCCCGCGCGTTTGAAGGCCTCATGCACCGGGCCTTTCACTGGTGTTGCGCACACGTACACGGTATCCTGATCTGTGGGTTTCAGTTCCTTCTCCTGCAGATTGACCAGGGACGGCCTGGGGATCACCAGAGTTATCTCCTGGACTTTCTGCGTCGTGTTCCTGACTTCGAATTCCTCCACGCCCAGGGGCATGAGGGCTTGAGCATCTCCGGACAAGAACGGAGAAACGAACCTCCTCGTGACAGCCACCTTGCCCAGTCCGTAGACCATCTCCAGCAAGGGTGTCGCGATGGAAACACTGACCTTGCTCTCGGGTATCGCCGGATGATAATAGTTTCTCAAGGCCGGCACGTCGTCGGGCCCCTCGGCTACGGAGGGGTCTTTGGTCGTGAGCATGGTCACGTCCTTTTCCCCGACGCGCACGAAGGGTGCGGACCCCAATTGAATGCCGTTGTGGTTGAGGAGAATCAAGCGGCCGGCGTTGTTCAGCCGGTTGTACAACCCTTGTGGGGAGATACCGATCGAACAAGTCGGCGCTCCCTGAAGGGCCAGGGTGTGCGGAAACTGGAGCGTCTTGGACATGCCCTGAAAATGCACGGTCATCTTGTTCTTATCGTAAATATCAGAGATCTGCTTCCCGGAAATGGTGAAGACATCGCTGATCTTTAGACTATGGGCGTGCAGCATCTGGATCTCCTCTGTTAATCTGCCGTCTTCTTGGTCTGTTAGTCCTTTCAATGAACACCAACACTGGGGTTTGACTGTGCCCAGGGTAGTGTAAAGGATCTTCCGCACGTTTTTTTGTAGTAGTCACTCTGGTCAGAGGTTTCAGGTCACTGACGGTGCCGGCATTAACTCGCAGGCCCCACAAGGCCTGGGTGATATCCTCCACGCGTCGCACGGAGGCACCGCCCACATACATCTCCATCAAGGCCTCTTCCACCGAAGACTCACGCCGCCGGTAGCGGCCGATGATGGCGCCCCCGAACGTAGCCCGCCGGACCCTGGGAACCTCCAACTCCACTCGGCCCGTTTTCGTATGCGACTTGCGTCGGTAATGCCCGGCCCGCTGGTCGGTGCGGCCCTCGGTCCGCTCGCAGCGCTGGGTGTGGTGATCCGTCTCGGCGTCCAGCATGGCATTCAGCGTCTCCTCCATGGTCGAACGCACCATCTCCCTGAGGAGATGGTGCTGGATCTGACCTTCGTCAATCTTGATGATCTGATCCAAGTTCTTCTGTGGGGTGGCCGATGTAGGGTTTTGCATTGTTAGGTTCTTTCTCTGATTGAACGGTTCGTACGCGGCCTATCAACCATTGACCAGAAAAAGGACTCCATTCACGTCCGAATACAATATGCGAAAAAGATCCTACGTCATCAGTTGAGGTCTTGGGACAGGTTTTACTCACCGTGAGAGAGCAAAGTAAAGGAGGATGATACTTGTGTTTGCATCATTGTCATTCAACCCAACATTTCTACACAGGGCAGCTTATTTGTCAAGACCATGTTGAGATCTATTCTTCAAACCATTAATCGCCCGCTTAAGCGCTCCTTTTGTTTCCCTGGGCAGATCATCTCGCTTTCTTGCCGTCCTCAACAGATCGGCGTCTTCGTCATGATCTCCGCGAAACGAGAGATTGTTGGCACCTGTACTAACTTGCGTTGGATTTCCTCCAAT
>CAZGRF010000190.1:0-6996 GCA_964527825.1 uncultured Pirellulales bacterium | reverse complement strand
CCTCGGCATGTGGATTTCGAAGAAAATTCCACGGTAATTTCAGACTGCTATGATCGAATTCATCACGAACAGGTTCTTTCTCCCAAAAATGCTCCGGCAGTTTCGGCACAGGGTACTCTTCCTTGACAATGCCGTCCGTACCAACTTTGGGCCAGCCATCCTCACTCCACGTTACAGGCGCCAGAAAGGTCTCGCGACCTAAATGATGATATCTCCCACCTTTCGGCCTGATCCCAAGACATACCAACCACCATCCGTCAGGCGTTTCAACCAGGTCGGCGTGACCGATAGCGTGAAAAGGATTGTCAGGATCTTTCCCGTGCGATGCGACCGGGTTGTGCGGGCTCGCTTCATAAGGCCCCCAGGGTGATTTACTTCTTTGGATCACTTCTCTATGTTCATAACCCGTTCCACCTTCAGCAGACATCAGGTAGTAATAACCGTTGACCTTATACAGATGCGGACCTTCAGGAGAAGAACCGCCAAGTCCTGCCGCGATCTTTTTCAACGGCTCATTCATTTTGTCCGTTTTAGGGTCCATGATCCCAAGCAGGAAACTGCCCTTATTGTCCGGACTGAGATAGTAAACGGTATCGTCTACGAACAGCAGCGAAGGGTCTACATACCAGTAGCCCAACCAATGCGGTTTAGACCACGGACCGACGGGATCGGTAGCGGTGACATAGAAAACGCCCTGCGTGCCTCTTCCGCCATAGTTGGTGCCAATCACGTAAAAAATACCATCGTGGTGGCGAATCGTCGCGGCATATTGGCCGCCTGAAGCGTCCGCGCCCATCAGCGGATTGTTGTCCGCGCGGCTCAGCGCGTAACCAATCAGCTTCCAGTGGACAAGGTCTTTGCTCTGATAGACCGGCAGTCCGGGGAAGTATTCAAATGTTGAAGTCACCAAATAGTAGTCGTCACCCACACGGCAAATACTCGGATCGGGATTCATGCCCGCTATGATCGGATTTCGAAACGTCGTCTGTGCTACACTCTGACATGTGGGCAATATAACGCTGACATATATCAGTAAGATCGCCGTAATCTTCATTGCGTGCTTGTGCCCTTGATGAGTCGATCTCAATCATGTTGAGACCACAATCCCGTCATTAGCGAATCAGTTGGTAATGACATCCACTTCAGCATAGCCGAGGTTATTGTTGTTCTCGGCATTCTTCAAAGCGCGTAGCTTGATATAGCGGACTTTTTCGGGAGCAAACGTTTTAGTCTGCCACAACGGGTTGTTCTTGATATTGGAGAATTCACCTTGGCTGACCAGCTTCCATTCCGCATTGTCATTCGACACGTAAAACTCGTAATCCGTAATGATGCCGGGCCCCCACAGGCCTTGATCCGGGAAGTATCTGAAACCAACAAGGGTTTGTTCCTGACCTAAGTCGATGACCAAATCAGCGGGCAATCTGGTGTTTCTACGTGGATGCCATGCCGTGGCTGGATTTCCGTCCAGGACGGCGTATGCCCTTTGATCGCTGATTCCCACGATTTTCCAGCCCTTGCGCGGTAGGTCGAATTGCTCGTGACAGACTGGGCTGCTTTTGCCTGAAGCGGGTTCGCAGGCAATGGCACTGACTTCTACCTTCCCTTCGGTTTGGAAAGGACCGGTGTATTTGTTTGAATCCGGCGTGGGCACGCTGCCGTCCATGGTATAGTAGACAACCGATTCTGCATCAGCCGGAGTAATGATGATTTCGCCGGATTGATTCCTGATAATGGAGGGAGACGTCAGGATTTGCGGGGCATGGTAGATTCCGATGTTGGAAATCACAGGACAGGCTTTTGAGTCCGTGATATTGAAACGAAGTTGCGTGGTCTCGACCGTCGGGAAACGAAGAATACGCTTGTACCCGATGGTGGTTGCCTTCGCCAGTTCTTTCCAGTCTCCATCAACAAGGGCTTCAATCGTGAAGGCTTTCACGCGCTGTCCCAACCGGATATATTCCTGTGCCAGAAAACGGTTGAACGTGGTGGGTTTGCCAAAGTCCATGGTCAATGAGGCTTTCGTGACATCATCGTCAGTCGCCCAATACGTATCTTTGTCACTGTCTGTGGTATTGGCTGCTGCAAACTCGCTGGCATTGCCGCGTACGTTTGAGGCTGATGCTTTCGTTCTCTCGGCCAGGTTGACGGCAAATGCCTCTTTCACGGCTTTGGCAAGATCGAGTGCGGCCTTTTCGTCATTTTCATGGATTAGGCCGTTGGGCATGATGGGAAAGTTGAGCAGCAAAGTGGCGTTGCGCCCGATGGAGTTGTAGTAGGTATCCATTAGATGGGGCAGCGTTTTGACCTTGCGATCTTCACTCGGATGGTAGAACCATTCCGGTCTGATGGAGGTATTGACTTCGCCCGGCACCCATGAATCTCCGTTCTCCACACCATAATGCAGCATGTTGAACGGGACGTCACCCGTGGCATTGAGCAAGCTCCAATTGGTTTCGCCGATGAATCCCGCTTCGGTTCCCACCCAGCGTAGATCAGCCCTGTCACCCCCATCGTTCCATATCACGATATCGGGCTGTAGCTTGCGGATCAGCTTGTAGGTATTGGGCCAGTCGTAATAGGTGGTCCGGTCTATCCTGCGGTTTTCATTGGCGCCGCCGTAATAACCGGTCCCTCCGTTGGCCCCGTCAAACCACACCTCGAAAATGGGTCCGTAGTTGGTGAGCACTTCGGTCAGTTGATTCCGGAAGTAGGTAATATATGCAGACCTACCATATTCAGGATGATTTCTATCCCACGGTGACACATAGATCCCCAATTTCAGGCCGTACTCTTGGCAGGCGTCAGCCATTTCGCGAACCAAATCTCCTTTGCCGTCACGCCAGGGGGAATTCTTCACGGAGTACTCGGTGTACTTGGATGGCCAAACGCAAAAACCACAGTGATGCTTGGCCACAAGAATGACGGCTTTCATGCCGGCTTCTTTGCAGATGCGAGCCCACTGACGGCAATCCAGTTCCGTTGGATTGAACAGGTTGACATCTTCATTCCCATATCCCCAAGACTGATCCGTGTAGGTATTCAATGAGAAATGAATGAAGGCGTAGTATTCCATCTCCTGCCATTTCAATTGATTTTCCGATGGCACAGGACTGCAAGGAGCTGGAGCTTTCGTCTGAGCAGAGCTAAAACTGATCGAACAGACGGAGAGTATGATCCCACACAAAAAATGCCTGGTCATGCTGTTTCCTCTATTTGATTTCAATAAACTCGGGTTCGTAGGGTGCAATCGTGACATTGCCGTTGTAGTCCTTTTCATAAAGGATACTCCGCGATTGTCCTTTGATCTGAATTTCTTTGGGCTCACCACTGACATTCATGTACAAGAAATGGGTTTCATCTATCTGTCTGGCCATGACACCGGATGGGACTTCAGGCCCTTTCTTGATCCCCAGTTCATCGATCAGGTCGTCGAGCAACCCGCCCAGCACCTCGCCTTTGGCGGGCAACCCAACGTAAATCGCCCGGCCTTTGGCATACTCATTCGATGTCATGATGGGGTAATCTCTATCCAGACTGGTAATACGACCGAGAACCTCAGCCTCTCTGGGATCAACAAGATCAAACCGTGTCGATTCCGTATTGATGGCTCTTCCTTTGTAAGTAAACTCGAGTCTTTTGCCCCGATAGGACTTCCTGGAAATCTCGTTCATAGCTTCTGTTTCTTCGAAGCTCCCCAGACGTATGCCGAATACCTCGTTTAACATGCCCGGTCGGGTCGTCTTAAAGACCTGTCCGTTTGTGTCCACAATGGCCGAGTTGCTGGTCATTACCACGGTTCCGCCGTCTTTGACGAAGTCGCGAATCTTGGCAGCCGTCACCTCATCCATGACAGCCACACCGGGAACGAACAACAGTTCATAGTCCAATGGGCTGTGGCTGATTTCCACGATGCGGGAATCCATGTTGCGCCAGTAAAACAGATCCCAACAGGCCTGCACTTGGTTTTCGTGTTGCTCGGGAAAATACTTGCTGGCGATCTGACTGGGAAACGAAAAGGCCAGCCCGACTTCCGCCTTCGGCTGATATGGGAAGTATTTCTCGATCTTTTTGAACTCCGCAGCGATCTGCTTGTATTCATCGTACTTGCGGTTGGGCACACCGTCCCAATCCAGCATGCCGATCAAATACTGTTCCTCGCCGGCCCACATGCTCTGCCAGGTCCAGCCGCACACCATCTGGTTGCCATACATCAACGAGGCATAAGCTGATTTTCGGATGGAATTGGGCACGGCGGTCATGGTGGTAAATTCGTTGCACCAGAACGGGTTGGTGCTTTCGAACTGAATGCGGGAGATGCCAAACGCGGCATTCATCACCCCCCAATTAGTCGTTAACGAAAGCCCCGGATAAAAGCCACACCCTTGGCGTGTCATTTTTCCTGAATAGGCTATTTGGGAATAGTCAAAATACTTCAATGCGCTGTAATACCAGGCATTGGTGTTGGTCAAGGCATGGGGCGCATTGGTGTGGACGACATCGAGCACCTTGAATAGAAGCTGATTGATTTCATCCGACACGAACCGCCTGAAGTCGAGCATCTTCTCGGGCATGTCGTTACTGGTTATGCCAGGCGGCAAGCCAATCTCATCCCATTGATTGAGCCATCGCGACCAGCGTTGGGTTGCCCATGCCTTATTGACGTTCTCGATGGTCGAGTATTTGCTCTTGAGCCACGCAATGAAACGCTGTCTGACGGTTTCGGAAAAGGAGATACGTCCATCGCCCGATTCGTTGTCGATGCCGAATGCCAGCAAGGCTGGGTGGTCCGCGTAGTGCTTGGTCATCACATCCGTAAAACGCAGAGCATATTTCTGATACATGCGGTCGCCGACGTCTTCCATGTAGCGATGATTGGGATACTGCACGTTCCCGTTTTCGTCGGTAATACTAATCGACGGATATTTGTGATGCAGCCAAAGCGGTGCAGGCCGGATAGCGATATCAAGGACCACTTTGATCCCAGCCTCATCAATCATGTCCATGACCTTGTCGAACCAGTCAAAATCGAATTCCCTTTCAGACGGTTCGTAACTGTCCCAGGCCAGATGCCCCATGCGGACAACACTGAACCCGGCCTCTTTCATGAGCTGAATATCACGTTGTATTTTTTCAGGAGTTTTGTCATCGTGAGGATGATAATTGGCTCCAACGTATAACTCTTGGGCGTCCATTGAAGAACAAGACAAGAGTAGGATTGCCACTAACAGCAGAATCGTGTTTTTCCTTGTTTTCATTTGTTCTCTCAATCTATTGGCGCGTTTTGACAACAACCGTTGCGGCTTCCAGACCGTCGGCCTCGGCTGTGAGCGTCATGTTGCCGGGGGCGCCTTTGGGACGGAGGATGGCCAGGCAGCGTCCGTGACAGCAGCGCTGCCGGCGTTGGTGACATCGGTGGCCACCGTGACCGTCGCATCCGCCTGCACGCCGTCGCCCGGATCAGGCACTGCCGGTGCGACAAAGACTCCCTCCGGCGCGATGTGGACCGGATCGACCATCACCAGCCTGACGTGACGATAGATGCCGCCGCCCTCGTACCACCAGCCGTCGTAGCGCGGATCGACGCGCACCACCAAAATGTTCCTGCCGCCGCAGTCCGCCGCGTCCGTGATGTCGAAACGCGAACGGGTATAACCGCTGTACTGGCTGCCGATCTCCCGACCGTTGAGCCAGTAGCGGCTGTTGCTGAACACGCCGTCGAACTCCAGCCACAGTCGCTTGCCCTTGGCATCGGCCGGAATGGAAATCGTTCTGCGATACATGGCGGGCTGCACCGGCAGGAAACCGTCAAGAGAATACCAACTGGTGTCCATGCCCGGATGCACGAAAGGGTTCGTCCGAGCGAAAGTGCCTTCGACCACATAATCATGCGGCACATCCACACGCCGCCACTCGTAGTCATCGTAACCGGGAGCGATGGCGTCGGTCACGTCACCGAGGTGAAAACGCCAGTCCAGGTCCAGCGAGACAAAGGGACGGTCGCGGGTGCCGGGATCGGTGTCATTGCCGTTGGGCGAGACGTAGGGCTCAACGGCCGCGTGGGTCAAAGAGGCAGACAGTAGCAGGAGAATGCCGGCCAGCGTGTAACGAAACATCTTTCTTCCTTCATGCACCATTTCAGGTTGATAGTGGTGGCGGCGACGTAGCGAGTGGACGTCTTGGCACCCCAAAGCCTGGGATTGGCGACCGTGCCTTGCGTGTCCACGACTTCGGGTCCGCCGGCTAAGCTACCTGAGCGGCCCAATCAAGCGGGTCGTGCCGACCAAGCTTCAAATGGATTTCCACTGGCTTTCCCTCCGGCAAGTGTAGGTCGCAGTTGGCCGTGCCCGACCGGGGCTGCGCCGCCAAGACGCCGGCGGGTGCGGTAATCTTCTCGATGCCGTACCGGGCAATCAAGGTGACGTCCTGCGTTCTCACCGAGGTGATCGTTAGGTCCACGGTCCGAGCTTCCATGTCCCAGGCCAGTTTGTCGATCCTCGCAAACGTACGGGCCAGCATCCCGTTGATCGATCCCTTGACCAGCGAGGGAGGAAGGGCGGGAAGCACCTCGATCACACCGGGACGCGAGTAGGCCAACATCTCCATGATGATCGCGGGAATTCCGCTATGTGCGTCAGGCACCGGCCCGGCATAAGGGTCGCGCGAACACCGCAGCGCAGTGCTCACGTAGCCCTGCTCGATCAATTGCCGCAGTTGGACGTCCACGATAACGTTGTCTTTGAGCCGTGCCCCAGCCAAAGCGCGATGGCAGCGGGCATAAGCAGGTAGAGTTTCACCTGCCACTGCGGTGGACATTAGATCGAACGTACGCCTCCGGTTGGCGATCTCCGCGGCCCGAGCCAGTTGCGGCGTGCGGTCCGGATCGATTTCGTCACCCGGCCAGGCACCGTAGAGATGAGAGACATGCCGGTGGGCGTAACGCTCTTGCAGCGTGGGCCAGGCCCATTCCTTCAGGGTGCCGTCCGGTTCGAGCAG
>CAZGRF010000189.1:0-6998 GCA_964527825.1 uncultured Pirellulales bacterium | reverse complement strand
CCCGGATCGGATCGCCACGGCGTTCGGAAGTGACCTGACAGACAACCTTGCTGCCCTCCGACTTTCCAGCGTGCAGGGTCAAACCGTCGAGAGTCTGGAAGGCATGACGCCTAGTGAGTACTACCATCGTACCGTGGCCAACCTCGGCCAGCAGGTCGCGCTGAGAGAGTCCCGCCAGGAGAACGTCGAAGCCATGATGCAGAATCTGCGACAACGGCAGAGTGACATCAGCGGCGTCAATATCAATGATGAGGCAGCGCAGCTCCTGGTTTTTGAGAAGATGTTTCAGGCCATGGCCAAGTATCTCGACAGTCTGCAAACGGCAATGACCACCTTAATGGATGTGGTCTGATCTGCGAGCGTCACGTAGAAGCGCGCCTGGACCGTCCGGTAAGGTAGGCCGCAAACGATAACCCGAACAGTCAAGAGGTGGTTATGAGCGGTTCGTTGACGAGCATTTACGACAGCGTCAGTTATGCCTTGAATCTGCACGCCAAGGCGATCATGGGATTGCAGGAGCAGGCATCCACCGGCAACCGGGTCAATCGCGGCTCGGACAGCCCTTCTGAGGCGTATCGTATCCTTGGGTTGAACACGCAGGACCGCTCCCTGGAGGGCTACAAGGAGACCATCACTACGTTGATCGGCACGCTCGAGATTTCTTCGACTATCATTGAGGACATGACATCCGAGCTTGCCGACACACGAACTCTTCTGACACAGATTGTCGGAGGCGTGCAGGACGCCGAAGGCCAGAAGCGAATTGCAGAGAAGATCAACAGCACGCTGGAGCAGGTTGTTTCGTTGGCCAACACGAAGCATGCCAACCAGTATCTGTTCGGCGGCAACAATACCGGTGCGCCGCCCTATGTGGTTGAACGCGAAGGCGGATATATCGCGAGCGTGACCTACCAAGGCAGCGACGAGACGCGACGCATTGGGGTGGCGCCCTCCGTAGACGTTGAGGGTTACCACGTAGGGGATGAGATCTTTCGGTCCGACGATCGTCAGGACCCGATATTCTCTGGAACCACCGGTGCTAAGGCTGGCACGGGAACCTCGAACGTGCGGGGTGACACGTGGCTGACTGTCGAGTACGATGGAGCGAACTACCGCATTTCCATTGACGATGGGGCCACGTTTGTGACAGTACCGATGGGAGGGGACCCCAACCAGGCGGTGACGGATTCGCGCACCGGACGAGTGCTGTACGTTGACACCACGGAGATCAACAGTACCGGCCAGGAATTGGTGCGCGTTCCCGGGACATACGATCTGTTCAACACGTTGATCAGCATACGCGATATCCTGCTCAACGAGAGAAACCTGTCATCCCAGTATCTGCTCGACTGTGTGGACGAAGCGGTGTCCGCCGTTGAGGAGGTGCGAAGTCTTCTCACGCAGGCAGATGTCTCTACCGGCTCCAAGATCGGATTCCTGAACACGCTGAATGACAATATCGAGGATATGCAGTTCGATACGCAAGATGAGGTGACCCGATCGCAGGAAGCAGATGTTGCCCAGATTGCCATTGACCTGTCGCGACGCGAGATACTCTACCAGATGTCGCTGTCCGTTGTTGGCAAGCTGATGGGCACGTCTTTATTGGACTTTATTAGCTAACTGCTTCTGCCTTGCCGGGGGGGCACGTGGCTGTTTTGCAGACGCGACTGTCTGATTTCTATCCAGTCCGCTTCGTCCAGACAGCCTCATAGAGAACCAACCGCATATCCCGCTGTCGGCACGCAATTTGCAGCTACCCACGAGGATGATTGTCTTGACACGACTGCTCGTCAGAAGGGAGCAAAACAGATGACAGCACAAATGAGCACAGACTTGTACCGACGAGGTCTGGAGCTGGCCGAGGCCGGAGAATACCAGGAAGCGCTCAATTGTATCCAGGAACACCTGCGGATGGAGCCTGACGATGCGCCGGCCCTCAATGACGCCGGTACAATTCTCCATTGCCTGGGGCGGTCCAAGGATGCAATTCCGTACTTGATGAAGGCCCGAAGTCTGCAACCTGACAGCGGTGAGATCGTCTGGAATCTGGTCGAGACCTATCTTGGCGGTGGCCAGGCCGGTGAGGCCGCCCTGCTTCTCGACACGATGGAGCGGATGGGCATTCTCAACATCGACGTCCTGAATCGCACAGCCACGATGTTGCTTGATCAATGCAGGAAGGGACAGGCCGTTGAGGTGCTGCTCCGCTCGCAGCGCCTGTGGCCCGAACAGAAGGTGATCGCGCCCATGCTGGATGTCATCCGCAGCAAACGGCCCAAAGTTGCCTTTTTTCGCTGCGGTACGGGAGACGGGGGGAGTCTCGCCGAGACCTGTGCGTTTGTCGAACAGCGATTTCAGATGGAGTTCTGGGAGGACCAAACGCTTGAAGGCATGACACAGTTGTTGCATTGGAGTGATATCGCATGGTTTGACGGCGGCGGCGAAATGGTTGTTGAAGCCTCGCGGACTCCGCATGCCGGTAAGATCATCCTCAGCCTGCGGCGTTCGGACGTGCGTGATGACTGGGTCAAACAGGTATGCTGGGAGAGCGTGGACATCTTGATGCAGATGGGCAGTCCGGCAGTGGAACATGCACTGCTGGAACATGTGCCTGACATTCGCAACCGCACTCGTCTGGTTGTCATTCCGAACGGGGTCAACTTGGATCGTTGCAGCTTCCAACAGCGGCAGCGCGGCAAGCACCTTGCTTGTATGGGCTGGCTATCGATGGAAGCAAATCCTGCTTTCCTCTTGCAGTGCATGCAGAAGCTGCACTACATCGATTCCGATTACCGGTTGTCCTTCGCCGGCCGGTTCGAGAGTCCTGTTTTGGAGCAGTACGTTCGACACATGGTGCAGACCCTCGGACTGGTGGATGTCGTCTCCTTCACATCCTACCCCGGCGACCTGAATGCTTGGTTGGCCGACAAGCATTTCATCGTCTCCAGCGGCATTGGCGAAGATCAACTCGAGACGCTGCTGATCGGCATGGCCGGCGGCCTGAAGCCCGTTGTCCACAATTTCCCCGGCGCCCAGATGCTGTTTCCGCCGGAGTGTCTGTTCAATATCTCAGAGGAGTTCTGCGAGCAGGTCATTGGTCGAGAGTACGATCCTGCGAAATACCGTCGCTTTGTGGAAGATCGATATCCGGCCGTCAGGCAGCTCGAGCAGGTCAATGGCATTCTGACTCAACTTGAGACTGAGATAGATCTGCGACAGTTCTCCGAGGGCGGTCGGGGGGCCGCTCCGGTTTTCCGCGCGCCTGTGTCCCGAGAGAATGGGCTGCCTGCGCCGAGGCCGGCAGATGTTGCCAACCTACGGTGATGGACTCCGCAAGTGATGTCAGCTTCTTACCAGAGGGCTGAAGGTGGTTCCCGGGACCTCGCTCAGCGGTCTGTCTTGGATGACAAGGACTCGAGGGGGCCACTGGTGAGTGTTCTTCTGCCAACATACAACCGGCGTCTTCACCTGCCGTGGGCTTTAAGGAGCATTGTGCAGCAGACCTACCAGAACCTGGAGATATTCGTCATCAACGACGGAGGCGAAGATGTCACCGACATCGTTCGTTCGTACGATGATCCCCGAATGATCTTCATCAACAGGGGTCGGAACCGGGGCAAACCCCATAGCCTGAATGAGGCGCTCGGACAGGCACGAGGCAAGTACGTTGCCTATCTGGACGATGATGACGTTTTCTATCCCGACCATGTCAAGAACCTCGTCCAGGTCCTCGAGTGCGAGACGGACTGCCAGGTGGCCTACAGCGATCTGTACCGGGCCTACTGCAACGTTCTCCCGGATGGGACGCGGCAGGTGCTGAGCAAGCATGTGGAAGTCTGCCGGGACTTTGACCGATTCATGATGCTGTATTTCAACCATGTCTTGCACGTTTCCCTGATGCACCGACGGGACTTGCTGGACAAGACCGGTCCCTACAATGAGAACCTGAATATCCTGATTGACTGGGACATGACGCGGCGCTTGGCTTTCTTCTCAGACTTCCATCACACACCGGCGATCACAGGGGAGTTCTACAGTCCGGCCGGTGAGTGCGATCGTATATCGGTACAGCAGCGCAAGCGACCGGAAGAGTACCTGAGAAATGTCCTGGCCATTCGGACTACCAGACCCCGCAAACCCTGGGCCAAGATCGGCGACCTGTCCATTCTCTTTCTCTGCGATCAATGGAATAGAGATATCGCGGAGGTTCTGGGACGGATCTGGCGATACACGTTCTATCCCTACCAGATCTTCGTTCCTTTGCCCTCGGCCGGCATTCCCTGCGGCAATGTGGGGATGCCGAATGTGGTGTTTGTGCCTGTGGATCCACTGAGTTCTCGGGACGAACGCGTGGATGCAGCCCTGCAGCAGACCGACGGAGAGTATGTGGCCATTGTCCCGAAGGCGTTGCCCATCAAAGACATGTGGGTGGAGAACCCGCTCTACGCTCTCATCAACTCTCCACTGAACCCGGAGGGATTCCTCCTTGAGGGTGCAACTGGTCAGGCGTGGGGCGCCGTGCTGAGACGCGCTGACCTTGAGCAGGCTAGAAGAGCCTACCCGCGTCTCTCGGTGGAGGCCTCACTGACGGCCTGCGGGATCAGGGTGCGACAACCGAAGAACGAGGAACTTCCATTTCAGTTCGATGAATTGGTGCGACAAGCGAAGCTCGCCGAGGCCGATGGTGATTGGGCCACCGCAGCGCGCTTGTTTGAATATACGGCTTCTCACCATCGCAACGAGCTATGGATGAAGGCGATGGCTGCACGAGCTCATTTCGAAGCGGGCCATCACGCCCAGGCCGGCCGGCTCAGTTGCGAAGTGAATCACACGCGGCCGACGATCGACACGTTGCTTCTGGAAGCCAAGATTCGGCGGCAAAGGCAGGATTTTGCCACCGCTATCCAGCTCTTGAGCCAAGCGGAGCGCTGGCTGGCCGACCCTGTAGATTCCCCCGTGCAGACAGCAGGGAACCTGACCTCATCGTGAAGAGATCCTTTGGAACGTATTAGGACTGCGACCAGCATGGACATGGCACAGACAAACGAGACCGAGAAGCGCGAGCAGACTCAGCGCTACGAGGTACTGCGCGAGCTGGGGGATTGCTATACATCGGTGGGCAACTACAGTCAGGCCCAGCGGTGCTATGAGAAGGCAGCATCGCTGGGACCGGATGAGCCCGGACCGTACGTGGGATTGGGAGTTGCTTCCCTCCAGAACGACAAGCTTGAAGATGCGGAGATCGCGTTCAGGGTTGCCTGCCGGCTCGACCCGAAGTGTGCGAAGGCATACGCGGGATTGGCGATGGTCGCCCAACAGCGACAGGATTTTCCGCAGGCGTTTGACCTTTACATGAAGTCGCTCGAACTGGACACAGACAACATCACGGCCCTGCTCGGGCTGTTCCAGGTCTCGTGCGAGATGCGTTCTTTTGCAAAAGTGATCTACTATTTGGAGGTCTACCTGGAAATGCATCCCGGTGACACGTCGGTGATGTTTGCACTGGGCGTGCTCTACCTAAAGGACGCCCGCCCAGAGCAGGCAAAGAAGACGCTGCTTGATCTGTTGTCGTTGGAACCGGCTAACCGTGATGCCGCTAATCTCCTGGAAGAAGTAGAGCACAATTTGGCTGAGGCCGGGTAGGCGGTGCCTATGACTGGTGATAGTCGAAATGCTTCCCTGGCTCCGATGTCGGATGTGTCGGTGGAATTGTGTGCCCTCATCTCGGCGCAGATCACCTGCGCGCGTGACGGAGACCTCGCACAGGTGGAACGACTGTGTGCTCGAGTTGATGACATGGTGGCGCGGATGAAAGAAGGCAGTGCCGACCGTTCCGTCGCAGAGCCCCAACGGATGCGTCTGAGGCAACTATATGAGGAGCTGATCTTGACGCTGCGGACCGGGCAGGCCGACACGGAAGCACGGCTGAAGCAACTGCGGAGAGTCAAGCGAGCTGTCGGGACGTATGGAGGAAGGGTCAGACCATGATCGAAGCGGCATCAACGAATCGGACTATCGGATCTGTGTGCCGGTGTTCCCGGCCACAGGGCGA
Organism: uncultured Pirellulales bacterium; assembly: GCA_964527825.1. Classification (GTDB taxonomy): domain Bacteria; phylum Planctomycetota; class Phycisphaerae; order Sedimentisphaerales; family Anaerobacaceae; genus JAFGLV01. The sequence goes on along the minus strand of CAZGRF010000189.1, from coordinate 943 downwards.
CACATGAGTTCATCGAGAAAGGAGCGTGTCCGATGAATATCTCCTCGATCGGACTGGGTAAGCTGGGTCTTTGCTCGGCCGTGTGCTTTGCGAGCAAAGGGCACCACGTCGTCGGCGTGGATTCCAGCGAACGGCACATCGATGCGTTGAACAACGGTCAGTGTCCTATCGATGAGCCGGGGTTGTCGGAGCTTCTCGACGGATGCAGGCAGCGCTTGGAATTCACGGTCGATTTCGGCTATGCCGTACGGAATAGCGATGTCACGCTGATTACCGTCCCGACCCCGAGCAATCCGGACGGACGTTTCTCCAATGCCTACGTGGAAACGGTTCTGGGCCGGATCGCCCCGGCGTTGAAGACCAAGAAGACGTTTCATGTCGTGGGTGTTGTCTCCACGGTCATGCCTGGGACATGCGAGCATGTTTTCAAGCCCACGCTGGAGAAGCTGACCGACAAGACCTGCGGTCGAGACTTCGGACTCATATACAATCCAGAATTTGTCGCCTTAGGTTCCGTCGTCCATGATTTTCTCCATCCGGACATGCTGCTCATCGGCGCCAGCGACGAGCGATCCGTCCGAGTGGCCGAGGAATTATACGCGCCCGTCGTGGAGAGCGACCCGCATTATGCCATCACGAACCTGACCAATGCTGAGATCACGAAACTCAGTCTCAACTGTTATGTGACCATGAAGATCAGCTTCGCGAATGAGCTGGCGGCCGTGTGCGAGAGAGTACCCGGTGCCGACGTGGATGTGGTGACTTCCGCCATTGGGGCGGATTCGCGCGTGGGGCGCAAGTATCTCAAGGGCGGCCTTGGCTTTGGCGGTCCCTGCTTTCCGCGCGACAACCTTGCATTTCAACGCTGTGCCGAAGACGCGGGCGTGCAGGTACATCTGAGTCCCCATGTGGTGACGGTGAATGCTGAGGTCGTCGAGCGATT
>CAZGRF010000188.1:0-7006 GCA_964527825.1 uncultured Pirellulales bacterium | reverse complement strand
CGTGAGCAACTACTATCCGCAGGTGGAGGATCGAGCAGAATCGCGAGACGGGGCTTTTATCCAATTGTGGACTACGTCGCGGGGCACCGGTCGTGTGGCAGCGTTTGCGGATTCGACGATCTTTTCCAATTTCTCGACCTTCGAGCCGGGCAAAGCCGAATTGATGCTGGGCATGCTCGAATGGCTTAACCATCGAAACCCTTCATTGAATGCCCGGCCGGCTTTCGTTGGGTTGGGCGTGCTGCTGGTCATAGTCGCGCTGCTGCTCGCACAGAGGTGGACCGGGGCATGGTTCGTCCTCGTGGGCGCGGCCGCACTTGGTACCAGCGTGGCAACCGCTACCGTGCCGGCTATGCACCGGACCGCCATGCCAGTCCCTGAACCGAAGCGACCCTTCACGCACGTCGTTATGGACCGGACGGTGTGTGACTCGCCTCTGTCCACGAGTGGCTTCATTGCAGGTCAGTCAGACGGCTTTGGCATTTTTGAACGCTGGATCCTCCGGCTTGGATACTTCACATCTCGCAGACAGGACGACGAAGCGTTCACGGGGGACGCTCTGGTTTTCGCGTATCCGCGCCGAGAGGTCTCCCTCGACTTTCGCAGGCAACTTGCCGACTACGTCGCAGCCGGCGGGAAGGTCCTCGTTCTCGATTCACCGGCAAATACTGGATCGACGGCCGATGCTCTGTTGCACGCTTTCGGCCTCGGCATCAAGCGTGACGCTCCGTTGACGGGCCTTCTGGAAACACCTGCGGGCTGGCCGGCGACGGTCACGACCGATGCTGCCTTCGAGGTCAAAGGGGGAACACCCCTGGTTCGCGTCGATAGTCGCCCGGTCGCAGCCACCGTTCGTTTTGGCGAGGGAGCTGTAACGGTAGTGGGATTCGGCTCGCGTTTTGCAGACTCGAATATGGGCGTCACGGGGGACGTCATGCCGGACGCACAGTTGCGGAACGTGTTTGAGCTGGAATTCCAGATGCTGAGATCCATCCTCTCCACCTCCCGGTAGGCATCCGAGCGCGTTCACACAGAGGCATCCAATGTGCCAAGGTCAGACAGGCTGAAAGCGATTCACCCGTTCCCTGATCGCGGACGACAGGTGAATCGCCTGCTCATGGAACCTGCCACACAAACAGCAACACGGAAAAAAGCGTGCTCGGCTTCACGAAGGCTGCCTTCCAGTTCATCGTCGCGTCGTTCTGTCTGCTATGCATGCCTCTAGCGGCAATTCATTCTGGACCGAATGCGGCGGGCTTCGACGATGGGACCGGCTGAGCAGCGGTTCGGCATTGAAAAGGCCGACCAAGCCCGTTAGAATGGGACAAGAGTGGTACGTGGGTAATCGAAGACAAAGAATGCGGACACTGGGAACAGAGGGCTGATTTCGAGCATCTACCCAGTTGGGCACTCTGGCCGGATTCGCTGAGAAGCTTCAAGGCCTGCTGAGAATGCCATGTCTGCGGCGGGCAAGCATGCAGCGCACAAGTGGTAGGAAGGTGATTGCCGAATGGGAACGTCAAGGGGAAATCTGAGCTTGGCTCGCGAGCGATTCCGTGATATGTTACTTGTTTGTCTGGCCGTCCCGTTTGTCCTCTCGGACGCGGCTATCGGAACGGCGCTGGACGACTACGTTGCAGCGCCCGATTCGCACTACGCATTCAGCCAAGTCGGCTCATCCAGCTATGACGGATCGACCTACACGACCGGCTACGTCCTGGACCTGACCTCCCAGGCGTGGCGGACCGAGGCCGAGGTCGATCTGCCGGTCTGGCACCACTGGCTGACCGTCATTGTCCCCCAATACTACCTGTTCGCTCCTCCGGTCAAAGACACGGCCATGCTGCTGATCGACGGTGGTGACACTGCCGATCCGCCGCCAGCCTTCGAGGCAGAACTACGTCAGTTGTCAGCAGCCACGCGGACGGTGATCGTGCGGATGTCGGCTGTGCCCAACCAGCCGCTGCTCTTCTCAGATCAGGCGAGCACGCTCAGCGAGGACGAGATCATCGCCTACTCATGGGCCAAGTACTTCGAGACAGGCGATTCGACCTGGCCCGTGCAATTGCCCATGGTCAAAGCCGTCGTGCGCGCTATGAGTGCAACGAAAACCTTCGTCGCCGGTGCCGCCGGCTATCAGATCAATCGGTTCGTGCTGGTGGGCGGCTCGAAACGAGGCTGGACGGCCTGGCTGGCCGCCGCGGTCGATTCCCGCGTCCGGGCCATCGCGCCGATTGTTAGCGATCTGCTCAACATGCGAGTGTCATTTGCCCACCACTATGCCGCATACGGATTCTGGGCCGAGGCCCTGCAGCCCTATGAGGACTTCGGCGTCTTCGACCGGCTGGGAACAGACGAGGGAGCTGAGCTGCTTCAGATCGTCGATCCCTACTCCTATCTGGACCGGCTGACGATGCCCAAGTTTATCATCAATGCGGCCGGCGATGACTTCTTCGTCTCAGATTCGGTCCAATTCTATATCCATGATCTTCCCGGCGAGACGTACTTGCGGCACGTTCCCAACGCAGACCACTATCTGACGGGGGTGTACGATCAGGTCGTCAACGGTATGGTCCCGTATTACGATGCGCTCCTGAACGGCTACCAGCGCCCTCGATTCACCTGGACGGTGCAGCCTGACGGTTCTCTCCTCGTCGAGACAACGAGCACGCCGAAATCGGTGCGTCTCTGGCAAGCCGCCAACTCCAGCACCAGAGATTTCCGCATGACCACCATCGGGGCCACCTGGACGAGCTCAACGCTGTCAAACCTCGGGGGAGGGGTTTACGTCGGCCAGGTGCCCGAGCCAAGCGCCGGCTGGGTGGCGTTCTTCGTGGAGCTGATCTACAGCAATCCATTCTCTCAGGAGTACTCGTCGAGCGGTCAGTACGATTACCACTTCACCACCCAAATGCAGGTCCTTCCGAAAGCGATGCCCTTCCCCGAAGCGATGCTCGCGCCGGTCTACCGATTCTGGTCGCCGGTGGCCGGCAGGCATTTCTACACCATCAATCAGTTCGAGAAGAACGCAGTGATCCGCAATTACCCCGACCACTGGGTCTACGAGCAGGTCGCCTACTACACCTACCTGAGCGACTGTGACTGGGGGTTACGGCCTGTCTATCGCTTCTGGTCGCCGCTGCTGGATTCGCACTTCTACACGATCAGCGAAGCTGAGAAGGACTACATCGTCAGCACGTACCCCTCCAGCATTTGGACATTTGAGGGTCCGGCCTTCTACGCCTACCCGGAAGGCCAGCAGCCCGGCGGAACGCAGCCGGTCTATCGTTTCTGGTCCAACCGATTAGGGTGTCATTTCTACACCATCAATGAATCGGAGAAGGACCACATAATCGCCACGTATTCCTCCGACACCTGGGCCTATGAGGGAATCGCCTGGTACGCTTTCGACACCGAGAATTAGCGCCCCGCCCGTGTTCCTCGACCGAAATCCTGTGATCGGACGGTTTGCGGCTGCCCGGTAAAGCCCTCGGAACAAGGGCAGAAAAATCCCGGGATTGCGTCACATCAGGCAAACATGCCAGACTTATGTATGACGAGAGATGTGTGACTTGACGGACTACGCTGAATTAGTCAAGAAGGCACAACTCGGCGACAGGGACAGTCTCGATCACCTGGCTGAGGCGGCGAGAGTCCGCCTGCACGAGTACGTGTTTCGCCTGACGCTCAATGACGATCTGACCAGCGACATTGTACAGGAGACGATACTGGAGATGCTCAGAATATTGGGAAGACTCCGCCGGACTGAGAAGTTCTGGCCCTGGCTATACGGCATCGCGTTCAACAAGGTACGCAATCACTATGGCAAGAGCTGGCGGCGCAAGACACGGGCCTTTTCGGAAACCGGCTACGAACCTACGCAGCAATCCGGCGACGATACGCTGGCCGAGGTGGTCACGGAGGAGCTGAAAGAGATCGTAGTGCGGTCGGTCGGGCAACTGGCGCCTTCACATCGGGCGGTCTTGACCATGCGGTGCTACGAGCATCTGTCGTACGCAGAGATCGCCGCTACCATGGGCTGCTCGGAGATTGGGGCCAGGGCAATGTTCTGTCGCGCCAAGAAATCGCTGGCCCGTCGCTTGGCGGACTATGGTCTGGGAAAAGGTTCTCTTGTCGTCGCCCTGGTTGCGTTCGGCAAGGTAACGGCGGCCAGTGAAGCTTCGGCCGCCCAGGTCGCGGTCACTGCTGCGACTCTGCAAGTAGGTCCCCTGGGCGCCCTGCTAGCGGCAATAACCGGCAGGACCGGGCTGATCGTCCTTACCGCAGCGGGGACCCTTACCGTGGGATCGGCCGCGGTCGATTCCGAAAGGATCGCATCAGTCTTTTCCAGCCACCCGAGCCATTCAGGCAGTCTGCCGACAGCGGCATGGCAATCGCAGTCGCCCGCGCAACAGGAATGCTGGTACTACTTCCCCGAGGGAGGCAACAGTCCCGTGATGATGCGCCTCATGGAGAAGGACCGCATGAACGCGAGTCCCGCCTGTCGCGTCCTTCAGAATCAGTACGCCAACTACCATCTCGATACACGGACCAACACGGTTCACATCAAGAACCATCGAGTCTGGAAACCGGACTTGTCCGTTGCGCGGTTGCCGACGGACAGCCTCGATCTCAGTGAGTTCATTGCTCAGGTCGAAGGACACGCTGCCGATATGGAACCGATGACCGGCAACAAGAGGGGCCTGCTGGTCATTTGCAGACAACAGCGCGACGGGGAGAATCTCATGTGGCGCATCAACCGCCACCTGAACGTGCTGAATGAAGAGTACTTCCTGTCCAGTTGGCCCGATAGCGTGAGGGTAATCGACGACCGTGATCCCATGCATAAGCGGGGTTGGACGTATTTCGAGGTGGCCGGAGAGATCGCCGGCCATCGCGTATCCGGAAGGGGACGTTCGCCTTTCGTCTATGCCGCGGCACACGCACACTATCCCTGGCTGGAACTCAGCGTTGGCGGGCGACCTGCCGTTGTGGACACTCCCGCAGGCGCCCGCATCTATGACGGTGCCGGCCGCGTCGCGTCGCGGTCGGCCGGGGGGAGCTTCTTGGCAGGGCTGCCGCGACCGTGGACGGGCTTGCACGCCATCGACACGATTCGGCGGGACGCAGCCGAGCAGCGTCTGCGGTTTGAGACAACCTACGACAGTGGCAACGGCTGTGCGACAATCACGGCGTATGCCGAAGACTTTGCGCTGATCTACACGGTGAACATGGAGATGGACGTGGTTGAGACGATCACCTTCTGCACCGAGGCAACAGCCGGGCCGACCTACCTCGGCGAGCTTCACTTCACCTATCTCCAGGAGACCGACGAGGTTGCGGGCGCGTTTGCTGCTCCCGCCAATGTCAGTTCCGGGTCCGCCCCGCGGCAAAAGGCCGGCATGCTCTGGTTGAGACGACTGATCGAGGATCTGTAGGAAAAAGGCAAGCACGTATTCGGAGTGCGACGAGAAAGGAGCGGAGGCTATGGAAACTAGTAGACACAGATTCATAAACACAGCAGCAGTGCTTGTGCTGATGTTCACAAGCGCCGGGGTGCTGACCGGCAGAACCATTTATGTCGATCCGTGCGCGCCCGGCAGTAGCGACGGCAGCGCGTGGACGGACGCCCACGTTTGCCTTCAGAATGCGCTCCTCCAGGCTCAGAAAGGTGACGAGATTCGTGTTGCCCAAGGTCTGTACATGCCCGACAGACACAGGGTCATGGGTGGACGTTCGGCTCCGTCGCGAGTGATAGCATCCGGCAGCCGGACCGACAGTTTCGTGCTGCCCGATGGCGTGGCCATGAAGGGAGGCTACGCTGGATGCGGCGCGCCCGACCCGGACGCCCGCGATGTGAAGGCCCACCCGAGCATCCTTAGCGGCGACCTGCAGGGAAACGACCCCAGCCTGAGCGACCTCGAATGGGAGACTCTGGCCCTGTTCACGATGGACCCGAACCTCGCCGACAACAGCTTCTCTGTTGTCACAATCAATGACGCCACTGAGAGGACAGTACTGGATGGGTTCACGATAACAGGCGGTCATTGCGAAGGAGGGCAACCTTACCAGGAGCCACGCGGGGCTATCTGGCCGTCTCCAGATCCCGGCACCGACGGAGCGGGCGCGTGGATTTCCTCGGGCCAGCCCACGTTGATTCGGTGCAGGTTCTACCACAATACGACGCGATCCCTGGAGGGCACCAGTTCAGGGGGCGCGGCGGTCTTCAACAACAATAGTGATGCCACGTTTTGGGACTGCTCTTTCGAGGAAAACATCGCCTTTGGCTACAACGGGACCAGCATGGGCGGCGCCGTCTGCAATCTCACCTCTGATCCGAAGCTGGCCAACTGCGCGTTCACCAACAATATAGCGGCCAGCACTACCTACTACAATGTCGGCGGCGCTATGGCCAACTTTGACAGTGATCCGCACCTCGTATCATGTTCATTCACCGTCAACAGAGCCATCGACGCGCAAGGCGGTGCGATTTTCAATGATGCCACCAGCGACGTGAAAGTGGCCAGTTGCACTTTCGAGGGCAACTTAGCCCTGCTCGGCGGCGCCATCTACAATTCGGCCGGAACTAATTGCACCTTGAGTGGGTGTGTTTTCCTGGGCAACAACGTAAACCTTTCAGTCCGAGACAGCGCCTTCTATGACAACAATGGCGAGGAGTCCGGCCTCCCCGTCCTCCAGAGAGCGTCCAAGGAAGGCGGTGCCGTCTATGGCGGCGAGGGTAGCGCAACTACCATAACGAATTGCTCTTTCATGGGTAATACCGCCACCAACACCGCGAACGGAAGCACGACAGGCGGCGCTGTGTACTCTGACGGCCAGCTCTTTCTTGCTAACTGCCTGTTGAGCGGCAACGGTGCCTTGAATGGCGCGGCGGTCTACGCACTCACGGAATCCTCTTCGCCCGCTGCGGCCAGTCCGCCTCCTTATGTATCGGTGATCAACTGCACGTTTTCCGCCAATGGATATCCGTACTGCAATAGCATTG
>CAZGRF010000187.1:0-7015 GCA_964527825.1 uncultured Pirellulales bacterium | reverse complement strand
AACCGGCTCAGCGCTTTCGGGTCTTGGTAGGTCTTCTCATACCGAAGGTCGAGAAGCGTCACCTGACCGACCAGGGGCTCCATGCCTGCAGCAATATACTCAAGGCCGGTCGGAGGGAAAACCCCCATGGCCGCAGTAGAGCGCCCGAAGTACGGGTTCAGAGCAAGCACGTGTTGGTATTTGACCACACGGGGACTATAGCAGCAGAAGGGCGCCAATGCACGCAAAAAAATGAAAAGTAGGCGTCTAATTACCTGCACGTGGCGTAAATTGTGATGTTTTCCAGTTCAAGTCGCCAGCATTGGGCTGTCGATCAGGGCAAGAAGGGCCGACCCTGTTTTCAGCGAACGGCCGGTGCCTTTCGGCAATAATGATAGTCACAGGCCAGCCGCTCTTGGCTGTGGATATTCCGATCAAAGTACCTTCTCGCGTCAATTCAGGCAAACCGTAGGGTTTTCTCCATCGCATTATCGATGCTTGGTGCGAAGACAGGCATAATGAGGTAGTGGTGTGCAGAGCATTTGTCTCCGCCGGCTCGCCTCGTTAAGATAGCGGCGACGATTCTCTGACAGAAGAGTAGATACGTTTGATTTTCGCGCCACGGTCCGCGACGGATGTGGTTTGCCGGTCAATTCTTCTCAGTGAAAGGTACCGTAAATGAAATCAATCAGACAGACTGCGATGGCTGCTGTACCGGCGGCGCTGGTTTTGGCCGCGGGTGTCCTTGCCCAATTGCACACGGACGCGGAGTACCTGCCGGTGACGGCGCCGCCCGCATCATTTTTCGAGAAGGTTGGCGAGCGGGATAGAGACGCCGCCCGCGACTTCTACAGGAAGTATATCGATGTCAAAGGTATGCCGGTCGTGGCTGCCGGCGAGGTCGTGGATCAGGCGCTGCGACGCACGTACGATATCGTCACGCACATGCTGGCGGGTCGGCCCGATATCCTGGAGGCTATGGTCGGTCAGGGGATGTATTTGATCGTTATCGGCAAGGACCAGGTCTATACCGACATGCCCGAATACCGCAACAGCCGCAACCCGGATTTCCAGAACGAACGCGTGCGCGGTACCGGCGGTTTCCCCACCAGCTTCGGCGAGGAGAACCTGCTCAGCCTGCCGCTGGATCGCTACGACGACGAGAGCATCGGCGTGCACGAGTTCTGTCACGCCATCGACAGCACGCTGAGCCGCATAGACCCAACCTGGCGCGGCCGTCTGAGGGGCACCTATCGCCATGCAGTCGACAAGGGTCTCTTCAAGAACACGTACGCCGGTTCCAACCAAGCCGAATACTGGGCGGAAATCGCGCAGGCCTACTTCGACAACAACCGCGTCAACAACTGGAACCACGGTCCCATCGGGCGGCGCGAGCAGCTCAAGGAATACGACCCCGAAGGCTACGAGTTGGTCCGCACGACCTTCAATCTGAGTCCGGAGCAAGACTGGCGCTATCAGTGGCTGCAGAAGCTGCCCAACGTCACGACGCCCCCGGCGAAGTTCAATATCGATCCCTCCTATACGAAGTTCACCTGGGCGCGCGAATTCACCGTGATCGGGCGCCAGGCCAGTGACGAGGCCATGCTCAAAGCCAACGATACCATCCGTAAAATGTTCGCGTACCGGCACGATATCCTCAAGGCGCTAATTGCCGATGGTGTGAAACTGGTTGTGCTTGGTCCCCAGGAGCACATCTACGATCTGCCCGAGTACAAGAGACTCAGCGATCCTAAGTCCATTGATGCCCTGGCGCGCTATCTCACATACACGCCCGAGTTGAAGCTGCTGGTGGTCGGTGAGGAAAACGTGCTGGCCGACCCCAGCGATCCGTACGTCGGCGGCAATCAAGTGATTCGCGTGTTCGCCAATGCGATCTATCGGGTCACCGGCACGAGGCCGGTCGACGCCGAATTTGAAGATCGGCCGCGATACATTTGGCAGCAATATGAGCTGGGGCTCACCCGTCTTGATGAGCGGTTCGATGCCAAGCTCAAAGGAATCTATGACAAAGCTATGAGCGAAGGGAAATGGGCCAACTCTGCCGCTGCGAACGACCGCGTCGCCTACTGGATCTCGGGCGTACTGGCCTACTTCGATGCCTTGGGGCAGGACGATACGCCCGGCGATGCCGCGCATCCGATCACCACGCGCGAGAAGCTCGCGGAATACGACCCGGACCTGTTTGCACTTGTCAATGAGACGATGGCCTACGAGACACAGGTCGATTGGCGTTATCAACCCTACGGGAAGTGAAAGGAGCCGATGTGGAGGCAGATGGTAGATTCTGTCCCCAATCATTAGGAATCTCGGTTAGATGCAGAGGTAGACAATGCATGTGAGAACCCGTACTAAGATGCTGCAACGTGTCCTGTTCTTGATCGTGATTGGTCTGGTCACGGCGACAGCAGGTGGCAGCCTCAAGGCCGCAGGCCTTGGGGATGGCTACCCTGAGAGCGGACTGGGCCATCCCCAAGCTGCGCTTGAGGCTGCCACCCAACGCCTGTCGCCTCAGGCCCGTGGGCGCTCCGGCCGCAGAGTCGAAGGCGTCTACAAGGACCGGATCGCACCCCATTGGTTTGCGGACAATACCCGCTTCTGGTATCGCAACGATCTGGCCGGAGACACGAAAGAGTTCATTTTGGTCAACGCCGAAAGCGGGACGCGCCAGGCGGCGTTCGACCATCAAAAGCTCGCTTCGGCGCTCTCCCATGCTGCGGGTACCGAATACCGGGCGGATCAACTGCCCTTCGATGCTATCGAGCTCGCCGACGACGCCAAGGTTGTCCGCTTTACTGTCGACGGGACGACCTGGGCCTGCGATTTGAATTCCTATGCCTGTTCCAAGACCGATCTGGGTCCGATCGAATCTGCGCCCGAGCGCCGAAGAGGACCATTCAGGTGGCCCGGCGGAGGCGGACTTGGGCGACCCCGAAGCGCGGCGCCGGAATCACCGGACGGCGCCTGGACGGCCTGTGTCAAAGAGAACAACGTGTACGTTCGTGCCAAGGACAGCGACGAGGACATCCGGCTCAGCACCGATGGCGCCGAAGGCAACGCCTACAGTCTGCTCGAGTGGGCGCCCGATTCCAGCGTGTTGATCGCGTGGAGGTTCGAACCCGGCGACAACAAAGAGGTTTATCTGATTCAGTCATCGCCGCGAGAGGGCGGTCGCGCTGTCCTGAAGACGAACTCATACGATCTGCCCGGTGACAAGCTCGCCAGGTATGAGTTGAATATGTTCGATGTATCGGCCTGCAAACAGGTCAAGCCCGAAGTGGATCGGTTCGAGCACGGGTGGGAAAGGCCACAACTGCACTTCAGCCGCGACGGGAGTTACTTCACCTATATGCAGGCAGATCGCGGCCATCAGCGGCTGCGCGTGATCAAGGTCAACACGAGCGGCGGCGCCGTCTCCAACGTCATTGACGAGAAGAGCGAGACCTTCATCTGGACCGTGCATGCTGAGGACCTGAGGCTAAGTCTGGTCAATTGGCTGGAGAATACCGGCGAGATCATCTACGTCTCCGAGATGGATGGGTGGCGTCATCTCTACTTGGCCGACGCCGGGCAGGGCAAGATCGTCAACCAGATCACCCAGGGTCCGTGGGTTGTGCGGGGCATCGATCAGATCGACGAGGAAGCACGCCAGATATGGTTCAATGCGTGCGGGATGAATCCCGATCAGGACCCCTACTTCCTCCACTATTACCGTGTCAATTTCGACGGGACCGGTTTGGTGGCCCTGACCGAGGGCAACGGTAATCACTCGATCCAATACTCGCCGGATCGCCGCTACCTCATCGACACCTACAGCCGGGTGGATATGGCCCCGGTGCACAACTTGCGGCGCGTCGCCGACGGCAAGCTCGTGTGCGAGTTGGAAAAGGCCGACATCAGCGAGCTAATCGCAAGCGGATGGACGGCGCCGGAGGTATTCGTGGCCAAGGGCCGTGACGGCAAGACCGACATCTGGGGCATCATCTGCCGGCCGAACGACCTTGATCCGGCCAAGAAGTACCCGGTCATCGAGCAGATCTACGCCGGTCCGCATAGCGCGTATGTCCCGAAGTCGTTCAGCGGCGTGTCCCGGTTCTCGTTGCTGACGCGCTTGGGCTTCATCGTGGTGGAGATGGACGGCATGGGGACCGCTTTCCGCTCCAAGGCGTTCCACGATGTGTGCTGGCACGATCTCAAGGACGCTGGCTTCCCGGATCGTATCCTATGGCACAAGGCGGCCGCGGCGAAGTATCCCTACTACGACATCAGTCGCGTCGGCATCTACGGCACATCCGCAGGCGGTCAGAATGCCGCTGGTGCCGTGATATTCCATCCGGACTTCTACAAGGCGGCGGTGGCCAATTCAGGCTGCCACGACAACCGCATGGACAAGGCCTCCTGGAACGAGCAGTGGATGGGCTATCCCGTCGGGCCGCAGTATTCGGAGTGTTCCAACATCGACAATGCCGACAAGCTCGGGGGTTATCTGCTTCTAATCGTGGGCGAGCTGGACACGAACGTGCCGCCGGAATCGACGATGCGCTTCGTTGACGCGCTGATCCGCGCCCGCAAGGATTTCGACCTGCTCGTGGTTCCCGGCGCCAATCACGGCGCCGGCAGCCCGATCACCCAGCGACGCCTGCAGGACTTCTTCGTGTGGCACTTGCTGGGCCGGGAGCCGCCGAACCGCAACGCGGGCGAGCAGGGTTGAGCGGATTCATGCGATGACTCGAACCTTCAGGGAGAACAACATGAAACGCACAGTTTGTTGCTTGGTGATTGCCGGCTTTCTGGTCGTTGTGCCGGTGTCAACGGTTGCCGGGAAGACTTGGCCGCATCCGATTCCCTGTCGCATCCAGGACGGTGACAATCCGCACCTCTTGGTGATGACGCTGGGCGATGTCGAGACCTCTCTGGCACAGGGTACGTTCGATCCCATCAAAGACCAAGTTACCTTGAAGGACGGATCAGTCAAAGAGGACTACTACAAGGGGGTGCTGGGGCTGCCGTACTACCAGCCCATCGACAAGACACACTTCCCGCTGCCGCCCTCGGGCTGGTGCACCTGGTACTACTACTACTTTCACATCACCGCCGCCGAGGTGAAGAGCAACGCCAAGTGGATCGCTGATAACCTCAAGGACTACGGCGCCAAGGTTGTGCAGATCGATGATGGTTGGCAGCGGGGGCCAGGCAGCACGCGCGACTGGACACTGCTCCACGAGGGCTATTTTCCAGACGGCATGGCTGATGTGGCTGCCTACATCAAGTCCGTCGGCCTGGTCCCCGGCATCTGGCTGGCTCCGCACGGCCAGGACAATCCGGAGCTGGTCAAGCGAAACTCGAACGTGTTCCTGCTCAACGAGCAGGGCGCGAGCGCCTCGCAAACCTGGGAAGGCAAGTGGCTGGTGGATCCCACCACGCCCGAGTCTGAAGCCTATATGAAAGCCCTCTTCACCAAGCTCTGCGACTGGGGTTACGACTATTTCAAGATCGACGGCCAGCCTATCGTGGTGAACGAGTATCGGAGCAAGAAACCCTTTATGAAAAACCCGCAGGATGACACCAACGGCCTGTACCGCAAGACACTGGGATGGGTCCGCGAGAGCATCGGCCCGGACCGCTACTTGCTGGGTTGTTGGGGCATCCCGACCGAAGGCGCCGGCATCATGAACGGCTCGCGCACCGGCGGGGACATCGTGTTGGGCTGGGGTGGTTTTCAGACGGCGCTGCGGGCTGTGATGGCGCACTACTACCAGCACAATATCATGTGGTACGTGGACCCGGACGTGATGGTCCTGCGCTCGCCTCTGACGGTGGATCAGGCCCGTGTGTGGGCTACGCTGCAAGGCCTGACCGGCCAGGCACTGATGGCTACGGATCGTATGATGGACCTGGGTGAAGAGCGGGTGGAAATGCTGCGTCGGGTGTATCCGGCTGTGAACATTCGGCCGCTGGACCTGTTTCCTACGGAACGCAACAAACGAATCTGGGACCTGAAGGTCAATCACTTGGGCCGGCAGTATGACGTGATCGGCCTGTTCAACTTCGACGAAACCGCCGCCGATCAGATGGTGGTGAAATGGGCGGACTTGAGCTTGCCGACCGACCGGCCTTTGCACGTGTTCGATTTCTGGAACAAGGAGTATCTGGGCGCGTGGGAGGCTGGCATGGCTGTGGATCTTCCTCCTACCAGTTGTCGTGTTCTGACGGTGCTGCCCAGCACGGGCCAAATCCAACTGATCTCGACCAGTCGTCACATCACTCAGGGATGGGTCGATCTGAAGGCACTAAGCCGAGACGATGCGGAGCAGACCTACAGCGGGAAGAGCCAAGTCATCAAGGACGATCCGTACGAACTGGCTTTCGCCTTCCCGAGGGACAAGAGCTTCAAGATCAAGAGCGTCACGGCGCGCAGCGCCGGGACGGACCTGCCCGTTGCAGTCGCCAACCACCAAGGATGGGCCGTAGCTACGATCCGCAGCCCGCAGACGGTGGAAGTGGCTTGGGAAGTCCGGTTCGAGCCTGCGGGCATGTATCACTATCCGACGGACGCGCCGACCAATCTCCGCATCGAACGCGTGGGCCTGGACGGTGTCGACCTGAGTTGGAACGAGCAGTACTACCTCAACGTTGGCTACCAGGTCTACCTCGACGGCAAGCTCCAGGGCTACACGCCCAAGGCCGCCTTCCCGCTGCGCGGACTTGACCCTAAGGCGACCTGCACTGTTGCAGTCGAGACGGTATGGGAAGACGGTACGGCCAGCGAGCGTAAAGCGCAGTCGAACTTCTCCATTGCGTCCATGGCGCCCAAGCAGATGCCGCTGAGTCAATTGAAGGCCATTTCCTCCGGTGGACGCCGGCGGGGACCTTGGTCGGGCGCTGTGAGCGGCTCAGTCACTATCGCGGAGAAGTCCTACCAGGATGCCATTGTTCTGCGGCCCGGCTCAGAGGCGCGGTACCAGATCAAGGGACTATACAACTCCTTCTCTGCACTGGTGGGGATAGGCGACGAAAC
>CAZGRF010000186.1:0-7034 GCA_964527825.1 uncultured Pirellulales bacterium | reverse complement strand
TCCGCAAGTCTCGCCCAGACTGGGCCAGTCGATCGGCACTCGTATCGGGACTCCCGAAACCTTCTCGACACCTTCGAGGAGCACTTCTCGGTCCAGAGGGGATACATCTTCGATCACGATCCATGGTCGGTCTGACTCCGGTCCCCCCGCTGAGGTGATCTACGACTCGGCGTCCCGCCGCGAAGAAGGGGCGCGGGACTCGCTGGTCAGACGTTTGATCGAAGGGCGACGTCCCGCCCAACCGCAGAGCAGGCAACCTTCGACGACCGAACGGCCCACAACCCCCTTGGAATCACTAGGAAGTGGCAAGAGCGCCACGGACCGCAGCACTGCGGAGTCGAGATCGCTTCTCGGTCGGCTCCGCGAAAGCCAGCAGCGCTATTCACCCGGCAAGAACCGACAGGACAGCGATGTGCAATCGGAGGCCGGGAGGCCGAATGCCGCGATCAGCCGGACACCCAGCGAGACACAGCTTCGTGACCGCATCCTTGCGCGAAGGGCCGATTCTACCGCCGCAGGGCGAGCAATGCCAAGTGCGGCCAACAGCCCAGAACGGGTGCGCATCGCAGGTTCAGAGATCCAGGATCGCAGGGGGCTTCTGCCGCGGCTTCGTGACTATGCCAGACGCACAGGCGGGCCCGTCAGGAGCGATGCAGGCCGCCTGGCAGACTATGCCGAACGCCGTCCTCGTATAGTCTACCACGACCGACCGGATTTGGCCAGGTACAGTCCACACAACGTCTACACCTATCGGGACAGGTATGACCGACTCTGCCATCGTATCATCTGGCCGCGGTTCTACTATCCCGTTTTCTACTCGTACGGTCCATATTTCGGCTTCCGTTGTGTGTTCCCCTACTATCACCGGAAATACGTATTCGTGAGCCTGGGCGGCTTCTGGCCTCTGGACTACACCTGCCTCAGATATTATTGGTACGGGGCTAGCCCTTTCACTTGGTACGGTTACCACCCGATCCCGCGCGAGGTAGTTGGAGATACCTACAGCTACTACACCTACAACTACTACATTAACGAAAACGGCAGCTACACTGATGGCGCGTACTATGCCGGCGACGCCGGTTCCGGCTCGCTGCCCTACGGAATCGATGCCGGGACGTATGCCAAGGTACAGCAACGGGTGGCCGAGCAGCAGGCCAGGGAGCCGTCGGCCCAGACACAGACGGATGCTTTGTTCGAGGGGGGCGTCAAGGATTTCGAGGCGGGCAACTATGACGACGCTATGACCAAGTTCGGCGCAGCGATGGAGCTGGCTCCCGATGACATGATCCTGCCGTATGCTTATGCCCAGGCACTGTTCGCCAGCGGGCAGTACTCGAAGGCCGCCGAGGTGCTTCGCGCAGCACTGCAGAACGTCTCGCCGGCCGAGGAAGGCGTGTTCTATCCTCGCGGGCTCTATCCGGACGACGACACCCTGTTCGAGCAGATCGAAGATCTCCTGGACGAGATTGAGGATTACGGGTTCGACGCGGACATGCAGCTTCTGCTCGGCTACAACCTGCTGGGCATCGGCGAGACCGAGTATGCACGCGGACCCCTCGAACGCGCCAGTGAGGATGCCAGGAACGCCAGAGCAGCCAAGGTGCTGTTGAGCCTGGTCAAGAAACTGGAAGCTGCGGTTACGACCGACAGCGACGGTGCGCGGGCGCAGCCGGATGCCGCGCGTGCGGCAGTCCAGACGCCATCCGAGGACGAGGCCAAAGTCAGCCCGAAGCGCACGGATGTTCTAGACAGAATAAAGACGCCGCCGCCCAATGCCGCGACACCGCAGCCGAAGACCGACACCGATGGCGCGTCACCGAGCATCCCGACGGAGCCGGAGCCGAGTGGCGAGCCCGAGAACCTCGGCGTTGGTACCGGGGCCGGCGGCGTAGGCGCTGTCGGTGACGATTCCGGCTGGCCCGGATCGGGTCCGCCTGCTGGGCAAGATGGGCCCGGTCACAGTGGCTTGGCGGCGGCACTGATAAACCGGTCCGCGACACCGGCTATGTTCGTTCTGCTTGGGGGCGCGACCCTCAGCCTTGTGCATGCCGACAAGCTCTACCGCCTCCGGGCTTCCGGATGATGCGGAAACAGGCACGGCGCCAGGGCTTGGGACGGGCAGGACCGGCTATGAACTTTGACAACAAAACAAGGCGGTGGCAGGAATCGCGGGCCGCTTGTGCGGCCGGGAATGCGGGAGCTTGTCGGTTGAGTTTCTTGTACCCCTGCGATAGAATAGGTGTATCCGGGGCAGTGTGCTCCGCACCTTACGGAGCGGTTTGAGAGGCCATTCGACACGCTGCTCCGGTACGGGCCGGCGAAGGCTGGGACTATCGTGACCAGGAGAACGAAGTAACCGAATATGGACAAGCGGCTGCGTAACGCACTGAAAGCTCTGACGTCTTCCGATGCCGACGCGCGTCGCCGGGCCATGGAGCCCTTTGTCAGAGCCACGTTCAACATCTTTATCAAGCATTTGTATCGCTATCTCGGGAACGAGGTTGAATGTGAAGACGTGCTCGAAGACGTCTATGCCGATATCTGGGAAGATCCGAGTCACTTGCGCGATATCGTCAATGAGAGGCATTTGCTGCGAACGGTATATCTCTACTACATGCGCAAGCGGCTCCGGGAAGTGTATAGAAGGATGAATCGAAACCTGTCGATGTCGCAGAAGGATATGGAGAATCTGGTGGCGCCCGAGTTAGGTCTGTGTGAGATGACATCTCAGGCGGAACTCAAGCAGCTCTTGCACCGCATGTTGGGCAAGCTCAAGGCGAGGGAACGCAGGGCGATCGAGTTGTGGATGCAGGGAATGTCGAACCGGGCCATCGCCAATCAGCTCAAGACGACGGTGGGCGCCGTCAAGATGCTCGAGTTTAGAACGATTTTGAAATTGAGGGGAATGCTGAAAGATTGCTGTGAGGAAGACTGAGCGTCTTCCTCCGCTGGGAGCGGTTTACCATGTCGAACGCAGAACGAGAAATTCAGGAATTAGTGGCGGATTACGCGGTAGCGCTTCGTGACGGCGGCCTTCCGGGCTTTCTGAAGTCGCTGACGCGGCAGGAGGCGAAACGCATTCGTGACTCTCGTGACTTCTGGGAGGCCACGGAGATGGTGCGGTTGCTCAACAGCGCCGGATTCGGAGACAAGGTGGTGACGCCGGACGTGGGGCTTTTTATTTCTCGCGTTGACGCCGGGATTGCATCGCGTCTGAAGAAGGCGCAAGCGTCAACGCGTAGTCGAAGCCGCAATCACGCGAACCTGTAACTAAGCTGTCGAATTGACGTAGTGACATGATCTTAGATAGCTATCAATGCTCCTCATGCTATTTTGAAGACAAGGAACCCAGCACTCGGATCGATCCTTCGACCATTTCCCCGCCGCAGCCACGGAAGGCTTTCAAGGACGTGCTTGTTGTTTTCGTGTGCGTCGAGCGCTATGATGGGCGGCAGGAAATCGAACAAGCCGCCGATGAGTTCGGCGCTCTGACGAACCTCTTGGGTAAGCGGCCGCTGGTCCTCTGTCCCAACGTGCATCTGTCGGTCGACAGGGCCCCCGAGAAGCAGGCGCTTCTGCTGATCGGCGAGTTGGAGAAGATGCTGGTCGACCGCGGTTACGAGGTCCATCGCCTGTCGTTTGGATACCACAAGAAGTACGGCCTGGAATGCAACGGCAACGTGGGAAGTGTCGTGGGACGGCGCTTCTATGGTTCGGAGCACAAGCAATTTCTGCGTTTGTTGACCCGGCTCGGCGTGTGCCCGCCGGACACGCTGCCGCGCGACATGCCGGTCTGGGCGGAAGTCCTGATGGAGCGCCAGTTGAAGGTCCTCGGCAGCCGGCGGGAGACCTACGACGCCGCCAAGAAGATGTGCGCGGACCAGTTGGACGCAACCGGCAATGGGGAGCTGTGGACCTGTATGCTTTTCGAAGGCGAGCGGCAGCCGATGGACGATTATCTCAGCCAGCTCTACACCATTGTCGAGAACTATCCCGACGTCCGCGTGCACCGTGCGATGAATCTCAGCGTTCTCGGTTTCTCGAATGCCGCCAGACATCTTTTCCGCAAGTACCCTGACGCAATCGAGTCGGGCCGATTGCGCATCTACAACAGCAAGGTCTCGGACATCGAGTTCTTGCTGTCGCGTGACGCGGTGTTGTTGGCTTTCCCGCAGATTCCCCGCAAGGCGGGCTCTCACGCCGGGGAGATTTCTTTCGGGATCTACTGCAAAGACGCGGATTTCGCCAAGAACCTGATCCAGTGGTATCGCACGTTCCTGGTCGATCCCCGGTTCGGGTGGATTCGCACGGAGTCAGACCTGGATGAGGTGATTAGCGAACTGGAAGAGGAGATGTTCCAAGAAGGGCGTGAATAAGCCGCCACCGCTCGGTTCGGGCCCCGCTTCGTCACGCCGGGCGGGAGGTGACAAACGGATTAGGAAACAGGACGGTGCATACGGTGTTTTCGGTGGCACTCGTGGTGGTCTACGTGTCGGTTCTCACGTTTGTCGCCTTGCGCGCCCGCGCCGCTCGGGAATACGAGGAGTTCTCTCTGGCCAGGAGGGCGCTGCCCCTGCCTTTGATCTTCGGGAGCCTTTGCGCGACCTATGTCGGCCCGGGGTTTTCGATTGGTTTTGTGGGCAAGGGTTTCAGCAGTGGGATTCTCTTCTTGGGGGTGGGCTTAGCGTATTCGCTCCAGAACGTGCTTGTCGGCCTGCTCGTGGCGCCCCGGCTGCGTGCTCTGAGTGATTGTCACACCCTCGGCGATGCCATTGGCCAGAAGTACGATCGCAGGTGCCACATCTTCGCGGGAATCATCTCGGCCGGCGTGTGCACGTTCTTGGCCGCGGTCATGGCGCACGCCGGGAAAGTGGTGCTCAGCGGCATGTTCCATCTTCCGGGCTGGCTTTCCGTTCTTATCGTCGTGGGCGTGACCGCCTTGTACACCACCTCCGGCGGCTTGCGGGCCAGCGTTATCACGGATGCGTTTCAGTTCTCTGCCTTTGCCGTGCTGTTGCCTGCGATCCTACTGGTTACCTTGGCGTTTCATTTCCGAGCGGGCGCATCTGGTTTTATCGAGCAGATGTGGATAGCCACGAGCGAGGGAGTGGCCGAAAGGACGCGCCTGGAGATCGTCGGTTTGCTGGCCGCATTTTTCTTGGGTGAGACCCTCATTCCGCCGTACGCCAACCGCGCCCTGGCTTCTCAGACCACCGGCGTCTCGCGCAATGGTTTCGTCCTGGCGGGTCTGTTCAGTGTCGTCTGGTTCATGGTGATGATTGCCCTCGGCATCGTGGCACGCGGCATTGTCTGGGAAGGGACGGACGGAGACCACGTTCTCCTGAGCATGGTCAAGTCCATCATGGCGCCCGAGTGGCAAGGGGTGCTCCTGGTCGTGCTGGTTTCGGTGGTGATGTCGAGCCTGGATTCCTTGATGAACGCCGGCGCCGTGGCGTTCACGCAGGATATTGCCAAGCCCATCGTGCGTTTGACTGACGAGTCCGCGCTGAGAACCGGCCGCTACGCGACGGTCGCCATCGCGGCGGTGGCAGCCGCGAGCACGCCCGTGGTCCCCAGCATCATCGACGGATTGCTGATCTGTTATACGATCTGGGCCTCCGCGATTCTGCCGGCACTGATCCTGGGATTGTGGGTAAAGGCTCCCCGCCCGCTGGCGGCAATGCTGTCGATGGCGACGGGGACGGTGGTCTCCATCATTGCTATCGTGCTGCTGTTCATCGACCCCGAGGCCGGCAGGTTCTCCGTCATCATCGTGCCGGCCCTGGCCGCCGCCCTGCTGGCGTATTTCGTGGGGCATGTGCTCGGCCGAGAGAAAAGGACATAGGCTATGGCCGTAGTGCTCGTGATAGTCATCATTGTCGCAGCGCTGCTCGTGATTGGCAGCGGCATCTGGGTGGCGGTGGGTTTAGGTGCGGCGCTAGCCGCACTGAGGGCCGAGTCCTCCAAGACGCGAGAACACGCGCAGCACGACGCCTGCTGATGCGGATATGATCCGCACGTTCGGAGTTCCGCCTTCAGGCGGTTCTGTCCTGAACCGCGTAAACGCGGAACTCCAAACGGATGCGCCACGACGCGGCTGGGAAACTGGACATGACAAAAGGGTCAATCATCCGCGCTACCTACCAACGTGCAGTGCACCTGTAGGCTGTGAACCGCGAACAAAATGGTGCTAAAACCGCAATATGTGTGGTAGGATGACCGTCTGTGCTTCGTGTTGGCAGTTTCACGAACCGGCCACATCCTCGCCGCGCTAACGTGAGGATGGCGCCCCCAAGAAGAAAGGACCAGATCATGGGTCAGATCACTCGTCGTCGATTCCTGAAAGACAGTCTCTTCGCGACCACAGGAGCCTACGCTGTCCTGTCGCCGTATGGCAAGCTGCGGGCCGCCGAGAGCGGCGCCGAAGAAGTGCGCTTGGCCGTCATAGGCGTTGGCGGTCGAGGCAGTGGGCACGTCGGCGATTTCCAGAAGCTGGCCGGTGTGAACGTCGTGGCCGTGTGCGATCCGGACCAACACCATGTCGATCAGAACGTCGCGGGATTCAAGAGGCGATACGAAAGCTCCATCGATGGCTATTCCGACCTCCGCAGGGTCCTGGATCGCAAAGACGTCGATGCCGTCAGCATCGCTTCTCCCAATCACTGGCATTCGCTGATGGCGGTCTGGGCCTGTCAGGCGGGCAAGCACGTCTACGTGGAGAAGCCCGTCAGCCACTGCATTTGGGAAGGCCGCCAGATGGTCGAAGCGGCTCGCAAGTTCAACCGCATCGTGCAGGCCGGGACTCAGCAGCGTTCGTGTCCCGCCGTCATCGAGGCCGCCAAGGATATCCAGGCCGGCAGGTGGGGCAAGGTGCTGTGGGTCCACTGTTCCAGGCTCAACACGAACAATCGGCAGCCGATCGGCAAAGTCACGGAGCCTCAGCCGATTCCGGACTATATTGACTACAACTTGTGGGCCGGCCCAGCTCCCATGACGCCGCTGATACGCAAGCAATTCCATTACGATTGGCATTG
>CAZGRF010000185.1:0-7073 GCA_964527825.1 uncultured Pirellulales bacterium | reverse complement strand
AACCGGACGTTTCCGCCGCCGGATCAGATCAAAAAGAACGCCCATATCTCCGCGGAGCAATACCAGAAGATGTGGGAGGAATCGATCAATAACCCCGACGGCTTCTGGCTGGAGCAAGCGAAATCACTGGCGTGGTTCAAGGCGCCGACAAAAAGCCTGGAATTCACCTGGGACACCGAGGCCCGCAAGATCGAACACACTTGGTTTGCCGACGGCCAGCTCAACGTCTCGTACAACTGCCTTGACCGGCATCTGGGAACACCCGTCGCCAAGAAGACCGCTCTGATATGGCAGGGTGAGGCCGAGGAAACCGTCAAGAAGTGTACTTACGAGCAGTTGCACAAAGAGGTCTGCCAATTCGCCAATGTCTTGAAGTCCAAGGGCATGAAGAAAGGCGACCGGATCGCGATCTACATGCCTATGGTCCCCGAACTACCGATTGTCATGCTCGCGTGCGCGCGGATCGGAGCGATTCATTCGGTGATCTTCGGCGGGTTCAGCGCCGATGCGATCGAGGGACGCATCAATGACTCGGATTGCCGGATGCTCATCACATCCAATGTGTCACTGCGCGCCGGCAAACACATCCCGCTCAAGGCCATCGCAGACGAAGCTCTGAAGAAGACCCCCACCATCGAGAGTGTCATCGTGGTCAAGGTCAACGAGGAGCCCTGCAACATGCAGGCAGGCAGAGATTTCTGGTATCAGGACGAGATGGCCCAGGCGAGCGACACGTGCGAAGCCGAGAAGATGAACGCCGAAGATCCCCTCTTCATTCTCTACACCTCCGGGTCGACGGGCAAGCCCAAGGGGGTCGTGCATACCACCGCCGGCTATCTGCTGCACGTCGCATTCAGTCACGAGGTGATCTTCGACGTGCATGAGAAGGACGTCTACTGGTGCACGGCCGACATCGGTTGGGTGACCGGGCACAGCTACATCGTCTACGGTCCGCTGGCCAACGGCGCTACCACGCTGATGTTCGAAGGGGTGCCCACGTATCCGGACGCGGGGCGGTTCTGGCAGATTTGCGACAAGTTCGGCGTCACCGTGTTCTATACAGCTCCGACGGCGATTCGCGCCCTGATGCGTCTGGGTGATGAGTGGCCCGCCAAGTACAAGCTCGACACGCTGCGGATTCTGGGCACGGTTGGCGAGCCGATCAACCCAGAGGCTTGGATCTGGTACTATAAGCACATCGGCCACGAGCGATGTCCCATCGTCGATACGTGGTGGCAGACGGAGACGGGCGGCATCTTGATCACACCGCTGCCGGGCGCTCATACGCTCAAGCCAGGCAGCGCCTGCAGGCCTTTCTTCGGCGTTGATCCGGTTGTGTTGCGCGAAGATGGAACCGAGTGCTCGGCCAACGAAGGCGGCAAACTCTGCATTCGCAAGCCGTGGCCCGGTATGATGCGAACCATGTGGGGCGATCACGACCGGTTCGTCGAGACCTACTTCACCATGTACGCCGACTATTACTTCACCGGCGACGGCTGTCGCGTCGATCAGGATGGGGACTACTGGCTGATGGGCCGTATTGACGACGTGGTCAACGTTTCGGGCCACCGCATCGGCACGGCGGAGGTCGAGAGTGCCCTGGTCAGTCACGAGAAGGTCGCCGAAGCGGCCGTGACGCCGATGCCTCACGAGATCAAAGGACAGGCTCTCTACGCCTTCGTCACACTGAAAGACGGCGTGCAGGAAAGCGACGATCTCAAGAAGGAGCTCATCAAGCACGTGCGCAAGGAGATCGGCCCGATCGCGGCGCCCGAGGCTATCCAGTTCGCTCCGTCCTTGCCAAAGACCCGCTCCGGCAAGATCATGCGACGCATCCTGCGCAAGATCGCCGAGAAGAGCACGGACAACCTGGGTGACATTACCACGCTGGCCGATCCTAGTGTGGTCGAGGCTCTCATCAAAGGCCGCGAGTAGATCACCCTTAACAGAGTCATTCGTACGCCGGGTGCATATTTCGATATGCACCCGGCATCCTTTCCAGACAAGGAGCTGTCATGCCTGAGAACAAAGTCATGAACCGCTGGATGGTTGTGGTGGGAGGGATCCTGATCCAACTCTGCCTCGGCGCCATCTACGCGTGGTCAGTGTTCACGCCCCCCCTTGCCGCGGAGGGGTGGACCAAGGCACAAACCCAATTCGTGTTTTCCGCCGGTCTGGCCTCCTTCGCCGTTGTCATGGTCCTGGCCGGCTACTATCTGATGCCTCGCCTGGGGCCGCGCAAACTGGCGTTTGCAGGCGGCATCGTCTTGGGGCTTGGATACATTCTTGGCGGTCTGGTCGGGAAGACAAGCGTGCCCCTTCTGGTGTTCTTTATCGGCATCGTGGGCGGCGGCGGCATTGGGCTGGGGTACGTGGTTCCGATTGCGGTCGGCATGCGCTGGTTCCCAGACAAGAAGGGCCTGATCACGGGTTTGGCGGTCGCCGGTTTTGGGTTCGGAGCAATGCTGTGGGTCAAATTGGCCGGGGAATGGGGAAACCTCATCGCAAACACGGGCCTGAGCAACACGTTCGCCATCTATGGCGTCGTTTTCCTTGTCTTGGTCGTCGTGGGTGGCACCTGGATGGTCTTCCCGCCCCAAGGGTGGAAACCGGCGGGCTGGACGCCGCCACCGCCCAAAGCGGGTCAGATCTCGGCTGGAGTCAATTTCGAGGCCGGCCAGATGCTCCGGACTCCGCAGTTCTATATGGTCTTCTTGACGTTTGTCTTTAGCGCCGGCGCCGGCCTGATGACGATAGGATTGATGAAACTGTTCCCCAAGGAAGCCCTTCAGGCGAACGGAATGGATGAGGCCGCCGCCAGCGCGGTCGCCGGGACGGCGATGGCCGTCTTCTTCTCCCTGGCGAACGGATTCGGAAGAATCGCGTGGGGCACTCTTTCTGACAAGCTGGGCCGCAAGATCTCCGTCATCGTCATGTGCGCCACCCAAGGAATTTTCGTGATCGCCTTCACCAAGATGGCCGGCACGCCTGCTCTTCTGTATCTCGGCGCCGTGCTGATTGGTTTCAACTTCGGCGGCAATTTTGCCTTGTTCCCGACGATTACGGCCGACACATTCGGCGCCAAGAACATTGCACAACTCTACCCTCTGGTCTTCCTCGCTTATGGTGTGGGCGGCATCGGAGGGCCTATCCTGGGAGGCCAACTGGGTGACCTAGGCAACTTCCCGCTGGCATTCACTATCTGCGGCGTTCTCTGCTTGGTTGCCGCCGGTATCACGGCCGGTGTCAAGCCGCCGACAATGGCAGCGGATACCAAGGGATAGACCTCGGCGCGCGAAAGGTAACGGCGTCGCGCCGAAGGGATGGTCAGTGCCATCTCTCCAGGAACTTACAGGCCCGGATTAGCAGCTGGGCCTTTTTCATAGGTGCATCCAGCCGGGTATTGGGACGAGTTCCCTGCTCTCTGGCTGTATTGACTGACTTGACGGCCAGAGCGTTGAAACCGCGATCCTCATTGCGGTATCATTGACTGTGTGGCCTGTGGGAGGACCAAGTATGAAATTGAGCAGGAGATCGCGGATCGGGCTGGGACGCACCCCTTTGAAAGTGCTCGTGACTATGCTCGTTCTGGTGGCAGCAGGCCGGGCGGCCTCAGAGCCTTCCTCCCAAGCAGAACGGGGCCGGCTGCACGGGACCATTCGCACGGAAGATGGTGTCGCCCTGGGGGACATTGAGGTCCGGTGCTTCTATCTGAGCGTGACAGGCATCCCCTATGAGTTCGGCCGGCGGATCACCAACGACGAAGGCCGGTATGTATTCGAGATCCCGGTGGGCAGCCAATACTGGGTGGAAGTCGGCGGAAAAAAGGCAACGACCGCCACATCCAAGAAATACGTGGCTGAGCCCGAGAAAGACATTTCCGTTGAGGATCTGACGGTGCGACCCTTTACGGCAACGGTCAGGGGACACGTCACTTTCGACAATGGGCAACCGGCGGCTAACCTTGACTACGGATACCTCTCCGCGAGCGCTTCGCCCGTCGATGCAGCAAACCCACCGAAGACAGCCGACGACGGTGCGTTCGTTATTGAACATCTCCTACCCGATGAGCCCTATTCATTTTGGGTCTTTGTCGGAAAGAGCACTTACCGCGTTTGGAAGCGACTCGATCCCAATGTATCTCCTATCGCATTGACGCTGCGGCAAGAAGACTATACCCAACTGCCCGAAGACTGGCTCCGCGGCGGCTTCACGCATCAAGCTATTGCCCGTGACACGGTCTGTGCAAAGAACTCGATGATTGACTTTGCGCTGCCGGATCTTGATGGGAAGGTAGTATCGTTCTCGGACGTCCGGGCAGGGAACAACGCCGTCATTGTCAATATCACGGGCACCTGGTGCGGCGGATGCCGCCTGGAGGCCCCGTACCTGGCCCAGTTCTACAACCGCTACCGGGACAAAGGCCTCAACGTCGTCAGCATTGCATTCGAGCGATCGTCGGACAATGACCCGCTGGGCACGATCAGGAGCTTCAAGCAGAAGTACAACATCGGTTACACGGTACTCTACGGAGGGCCTACCGACCACCCGCACGTCGAGTCGGTCATCGATGGTCTGGCTTGCTTTCACGGGTACCCTACGACGATCTACATCGACCGTATGGGGAAAGTCCAATTCATGCACTCAGGTTTCTGGATAAACTCGGAGCCGCACAAAAGGTGGCAATTGGATCTGATGGAGAAGCACATCCTTTCGATCCTGTCGCAGCCGGACGACAGCGCGCAGCGCTGATCTTGCCGTCCTCTGGACATCTCTACAGGCCGTGAATGGGAAAAACGGTAGCCTTGATTGCGTCGATCGATGCTTCCAACGCCGGCAAGACTGCTTGTTTTTGCTGCTCGGTGACAGGCAATTCCCGGTCGCGCAGGCCGCCCTGCCAATCAGTGCTTTCCATCATGACGCCGCCGATGGCGGCGGTGAGGCTCAAGTCGTCGTCCACGCCCGTGAAGACTGTCCAAGCCAACGCCCAGGCACGCACGGTGTTCTCCACGTGATATCCGCCGCCGCCCGTGGCCAGGATCGGCTTGCCGAACTGCAACAGGTGATTGATGACCTCGGCGTAGGTGTTGTTGGTCAGATGCAAGTGGGCGAGAGGATCGCCGGCCAACGTGTCGGCCCCAAGCTCAAAAGCAATAACATCAGGGTCGAACGCCTTTGTCAGAGGCAGGACGACCGATTCAAACGCATGCATATACGCATGGTCGTAGGTCCCCACCGGCAGCGGCAGGTTCACGCAGTAGCCGCGGCCTTGGCCATCGCCGATCTCATCTTCGTAGCCTGTCCCTGGGAAGAGGGTCTTGGGGTTCTCGTGTAGGGAGATCGTCATCACATCCGAACGATCGTAGAATGCATAGGCCACGCCATCGCCATGGTGGACATCTACATCCAGATACAAGACCCTCTTGCCGGCGTTGGCCAAGACGGTACAGGCGATGGCATTGTCATTGATGTAGCAGAAGCCGGCGGCTTTCTCCGGGCCCGCGTGATGGTAGCCTCCGGATGGATTGAAGGCCACGTCGGCCTCGCCGGCCAGGATCATCTTGGCGCCGAGGAGTGTCCCGCCCGCCGCCAGCACCGCATAATCGTACATGCCGGTGAAGATGGGACAGTCCATTGTCCCGATGCCCATGTACAGCGCTTCCGGTTCCCAGCGTCCCCCCGCGGCTTGCCGCAGCGCGTGCAGGTAGCGGGCCGTATGAAACAGCTTCAGCGCCCTGCGATCCGCAGGAACAGGAGCAGCGACACTGACTCCCTCGCCTGAAAGCAGTCCCATCGATTGCAGGGTGCTGTAGACTCTGCCGGCGCGCTCCGTCTTGAAGGGGGAATCCGCGGGGTAGCTGTACCGCTCAATCTCCTCCGAGTGGATGAAAACAGCTCTTCGCGCAGACAAGGCAGCTCCTCTACTGTCTTTCCTTGGTCAGATCGTATGAGACATGGTACACGTCCCCGTCGAACTCAACGTTGACCTTGTAGCCGGAGTTCTGGAAGATCGCCAGCATCGGCTTGTTGTCAGGCAGGACCTTCGCGTAGAAGCGCTTCACGCCACGCTGTTTGGCCACTTGCGTGATATAGTCCAGCAGGAACGTCCCCATCCCCTTCTGCTGCCACTCGTCCTGCACGAGGAATGCCACTTCGGCCGATTGAGTCTTCGGGTCGAGGTAGTACTGGGCAATCGCGACAATATCTTCGCCGCCGACACCGGGGACAACGCCTACGATGGCCAGGTTGTCTTTGTAGTCGATATTCGTCAGTTGCTGCACCTCCTTGTGTGGGAACGTCATGGTGCGCGTCATGTAACGCGTCCGCACCGACTGTTCACTGAGAGAGTACAGCATCTCCGACAGCGCCTCTTCGTCCACCGGCTTGATAGGCCTGAAGAAGATCTCCGTCCCATCCTTCAAAGTGGCATAGTGCTCCAGGTCGCTGGGGTAATTGAGCTGATCCCATGCCAGTTCGATCTGGTCCTGATAGATGTAGTTCTTGGCCTTGGCGGCCTGAATGAGACCCTTGCGGAATTTCGGGTGAGCGATGTTGATCAGATCGAGCACGCGCTGCCGGATGCTCTTGCCGTGCAGGTAGGCCGTGCCGTACTCCGTGACCACGTAGTGAACGTCCCCTCGGGTCGTCACCACGCCGGCGCCCTCCGTCAGATGCGGTACGATGCGGGAGATCTGCCCGCCCTTGGCGGTCGAAGGCATGGCGATAATGGCCTTGCCCCCCCGGCTGCGGGCCGCTCCTCGAATGAAGTCCACTTGCCCGCCAATGCCGCTGTAGAATTTGTGCCCCAGGGAGTCGGCGCACACCTGACCGGTCAGATCGATCTCCAAGCCGACATTGATGCCCACCATCTTGTCATGCTGGCTGATGACATTCACATCGTTGACGTATTCGGTGGGATAGAACTCGAAGAAAGGATTGTTGTCGATATAGTCATAAAGCCTCTGCGACCCCATGCAGAAACTGGCCACCACCTTACCACGATTGAGTGACTTCTTCGCACAGGTAATGGCGCCGCAGTCGATCAGGTCGATGATCCAATCGCTGAACATCTC
>CAZGRF010000184.1:0-7125 GCA_964527825.1 uncultured Pirellulales bacterium | reverse complement strand
GTCTGGCTGTCGGTCTTGAGGAAGGTGTTGGACTTCTCGACGACCTCCCAGTTGATCCAGCGGTACAGGTGCTCGACCACGCGAATCTCGACGGCGCCGCTCTCTTTGCGGTTGCGCAGCTTGATCTCGAACGACTCATCGAGCCAATGGGCTCGCGAGTCCACCTGGTAGTCGGTCCGGACGCGCTCGCCCACGAGGTCGAAGGCGTCGCCGGTATAGACGCGGATGGTCTCATCGCGCGGCGTATGGTCGATGGTGTTCTCGCCGGTGAATTCCAACTGGCCGTCGTCATCCTGGCGGTAGAACCGGACCCGCCCGCACGGCAGGGGAATCCCCAAGTGGTTCTCCTTCGTGTTTTTGAACTCCTTCATGACCCAGACCTTGAAGTTGGATTCGGTGCCGTAGTCCCGATTGTTCCGCAGGTTTTCGGGAGAGTAGCCCCGATAGCGGTTGCGGTCGATTTTGGCGCCGTCGTAGATGTAGATGCGTTGAGCCTGGACGCCTTCGGCGCGGAGGAACTCCACCTGCTTGGTCTCGCGGTCGTGCAGCGTCGCCGGACGCGCCAGCGTGTAGAGGTGGTATTCCTCGAACGCTTTCTCCGAGACTGGCGGCTCCATGCGAACGGAGGCCTCTGCCAAAGCATAGCCGACACGATAGGCCGCCTCCGGCTGGACCTTGCTGACATCTCCGGCCATGAGCTTGATGCGGGCGTTCTCGAAGGTCCGGCCGGTCTGGTTGTCCATCGTGACCCAGCCGATCACGTCGAGAGTGTCGCCTTCCGTCGGCGAAAGCAAGTTGTAATCGGCCTCCCAACTCATGCCGCCGGTGACGTAGCTCAACTCCGCGTCGAGCTTGCCGGCGGTGTCGGTTTCGAGCAGCCACTGGAGTGTCGGCTTGAGGATGGTGTCGTCAGTCAACGTTGGAAAGAGCGGCTGGCCCGGGAGGCTGAAACGTAGTTGGCCATCGACCTCGATAATCGGCTGGCCGGACGACCCGGACGCATAGGCCATTTGGCTCTGGCGGTACTGCTGGCCATACCGCTGCATGCCGGATTGGTGCGGCACGTAGCCGCTGCGAACGATCTTGCCCCGTACCGTCGAGGTATCTCCCTCGCGGCCGGTGACGAGGAAGTCGATCTCCTTGCCTTCATACAGCGACAAAAGCAGGCCCTGGGAGATCGGGTCGGCGCGGTAATTCTGTTCGAGGATTTGCAGGGCGCGCTTGCCGGCCGGATCGCGCAGGATCACCGAGTCGGGCTCGAGGTGGGCGGTGATGTCCGTCACCCGCACTTCGTTGGTCCCCGTCTTCAGGTCGAGGGCCAGGGACTCGCGCACGACCGCAAAGTCCTGATTGTAGATCGTCAGAGATGGTTGGGCCATGGCGAGTCGCCCGGCCGCCAGAAGCACCACGATCGTCAGACATGGTTTCGGCTTCATAGAATCCTCCCTTTCTCGTAGATTAACATAGAACGCCGCACTTGGTCTCCCGACATTGTCTCGTCACAGGACGCCGCGTCAAGGCGAAACCCGTGCAGATTGAGCGTAAAATCGGCGGGGGCATGCGTGCGGAGAGAATGGGATTCGTCCCATCCGAGGCTTGACAATGGCGCGAAATCGCGGATAATCTCAAGGTTTCGCTGAAAGCCCGTTTGTAGCGATGTTGCAAGGGCGAATCATCGTTTGCCCTCTGTGCCCTTACGGGCGCACTACGAACGTGGCTGCCCATGAATCGAGATAAGGATATGGCAAAAGAAGTCGAAAAGCCCAGGGACCACTATGAAGATATGCCGATTCTTGACGAGCTCAAGAACTCATATCTGAACTATGCGATGAGCGTCATCGTGTCGCGCGCGCTGCCGGACGCCCGGGATGGTCTGAAACCCTCGCAACGGCGTATTCTCGTTGCGATGAACGACCTGAACCTCGGCCCCAGAAGCACGCACCGCAAGTGCGCCAAGATCGTCGGCGACACCGGCGGCAACTATCATCCGCACGGCGATCAGGCCACCTACGGAACGCTCGTTCGCCTGGGTCAGGATTGGAACATGCGGTATCCGCTGGTCGATCCGCAGGGCAACTTTGGCAGT
The DNA here is from genome assembly GCA_964527825.1 of uncultured Pirellulales bacterium. GTDB lineage: Bacteria > Planctomycetota > Phycisphaerae > Sedimentisphaerales > Anaerobacaceae > JAFGLV01. The sequence continues at coordinate 5,039 of CAZGRF010000184.1, read as the reverse complement.
ATCGACGCCGACCCGCCAGCCGCCATGAGGTACACCGAGGCCCGCATGGCAGCGCCCGCAATGGAGATACTCCAGGACATCAACTACGAGACCGTAGACTTCGTCCCCAACTATGACGAGACGCGGATGGAGCCGGTGGTTCTGCCTTCGAGGTTCCCGAACCTGCTCGTCAACGGCTCGACCGGCATCGCGGTGGGGATGGCCACGAATATTCCACCGCACAATCTTCGCGAGGTCTGCGACGCCCTGCTGCTGATCATCAACGATCCTCGGTGCGGCTTCAAGGACATCATGAAGGTTTTGCCCGGCCCGGACTTCCCCACGGGCGGAATCATCTGCGGCAAGAAAGGCATCATCGACGCCTACACCAAAGGCCGTGGTCACCTCAAGGTAAGAGCCAAAGCAGAGGTCGAATCGAGCAAGCGCGGCAAAGAACAAATCGTCATTACCGAGATACCCTACACGGTCGTCAAGACCACGATCGTCTCCAAGATTGCCGAATGCGTCCATAACGGCACGCTGGCCGAAGCCGCCGACGTCCGGGACGAGTCGGACCGGCACGGCCTGCGCGTCGTGGTAGAACTGAAGAAGGACAGCGATGCCGAAATCGTCCTAAACAAGCTGTTTCGCTATACGCCGCTTGAAACCACGTTCGCCATCGCCAACATCGCACTGGTGAACAACCAGCCCGAAACACTCAACATCCGCGAGCTTCTACAGTGCTTCATCGATCATCGCAAGGACGTCATCCGGCGACGCAGCCGCTTCCTGCTCAAACGCTGCCGCAACCGCGCCCATATCCTCGAGGGCCTGATCTTAGCGGTTACCGATATCGACGAAATCATCGAGATCATCAAGAAATCGCCCGATGCGCCGACGGCCAAGCTGAACTTGATGGCCAAGCCGCTCAAGCTTGTCGAGGTTGCGACACTCAAGAAGCTCCTGCCCGCGGCCTTCGTCAAAGAGAAAAGCAAGGGCAAGCACTATCTCACGGGACCCCAGGCCGATGCGATCTTGACGATGCAGTTGCAGCGCTTGACCGGCCTGGAAATGGAGAAGCTCGCCAAGGAGTACGCCGATTTGGTCGAGCAGATCGCGGGGTACGAGGCCATCCTGGCCAACGAGAACGTCCTGCTCGACATCATTCGAGAGGACCTTCACGAGATAAAGGAAAAGCATGGCGACCGCCGACGAACGCAGATCGCTGCGGCCGTCGAGGCGCTCGATGTCGAAGACCTGATCGCCGATGAGGACGTCATCGTCACTGTCAGCCACAGCGGTTACATCAAACGGATGCCGACCGACACGTACCGCCGCCAAGGCCGAGGCGGGCGCGGGATCATCGGCTCCGACACCAAGGAAGGCGATTTCATCCAGCATTTGTTCATCGCCTCGACGCACGACTACCTACTCATCTTCACGAACCGGGGCAAGTGCTACTGGCTGCGCGTCTACGACGTGCCGAGCATGACGCGGCAGAGCAAGGGACGCAGCATCGCTAATCTCCTGAACCTCGGCAACCAGCAGATTGCTTCGATCATCGCGGTCAGCAGCTTCGAGGATGAAGAGGGCGACCCCGAGCGGCAACTCGTCATGGCAACCAAGAACGGCATCGTCAAGAAGACGCGGCTGAGCGCCTATGGCAATCCGCGCTCGACCGGTGTCATTGCCATCAACCTCGATCCCAACGATGCGCTGATCGGCGTCGCCCAAACCACCGGCGACAACCACATCATTCTGGGCACGCGCGATGGCATGACGATTCGCTTCGACGAGAAGGAGGCTCGCTCCATGGGCCGCGCCTCGCGCGGCGTGCGCGGTGTTCACCTGCGCAGCGGCGACGAAGTCGTCGGCATGGTGATCGTGGAAGAGAAGGCGGCGTTGTTTACGGTCTGCGAGAACGGCTATGGTAAGCGAACCGGCATCGAGAACTACAAATCGCAGGCGCGCGGCGGTGTCGGCCTCAAGAACATCAAGACCTCGGCCCGTAACGGCAAGGTCGTGGCTCTCAAGGCCGTCCAGAACGACGACGACCTGATGCTGATCACGGCCAACGGCATGATTATCCGCACGGGCCTCGACGAGATCCGCTCCATCGGCCGCAACACGCAGGGTGTGCGCCTGATCAAACTCAAGGAGGGCGACAAGCTGGTCGCCGCCGAGAAGATCGCCGCCGAAGACCTGGAGGACGAGGGTGAAGGATAGGTCCACGTGAACGAACCGGACCGATAGGACCTATCCTCCAGCCGGCGCGCGGCTATGGCAGGGAAACGGAGCGTGACTGATCGCATTTACGTCATCGCGGGCAAAGATGCACCTCTGGTCAACGCCAAGTGCCAGGAGTTGCTCGACCATCTGCTCGAGCCGCAGCAGCGCATGACGGGGCTCCTGTCGGTCGACGGCGATCAAGCCTCCCTCTCAGATGTCCTCGATGAGTTGAAAACGGTTCCCTTTCTGACCGACAAGCGGGTGGTAGCGGTCAAAGACGCCGACGAGTTCGTCTCCAAGAATCGCTCGGCGCTGGAGCACTATTTCGACAAGCCTTCTCCCACGGGCGTCCTGGTCGTGACCGTCGGCGGTTGGGACAGCCGGACGAAGCTGGCCAAGAAGCTGTCGTCGGTCGGCACGCTCATCACGGTGGCCAGTCCTAAGCGCCACGAATTACCGCGCTATCTCATCCAATATGCACAACAGACGAGCGGCAAACGACTCGAACCGGCTGCGGCCGAGCTACTTGTTGAATTGGCCGGAGAGGAGTTGGCGCTGCTGCACGGCGAGTTGGAGAAGCTCGCTTTGTTCGCACGGGATGATAAAGCCATCGCTGTCCGGCACGTGGAAGCGATCGTCGGGCACAACCGCATCTTCGGCGCCTTCGAGGTGATTGATGCGATGATCGCCGGCAATATCATGCAGGCGGTCGAACGGCTGAGGAATATGTTCGCCGAGGACAGGAATACGGAGTACACGATCGTGGGCGCTTTCGCCTATCACCTCCGGCGGGTCTTCGCCGCCAAGGCCATGCTCCAGAAAGGCGAGAGTCCCTTTGAGGTGGCCCAGAGCCTGCGGATTTGGAACAACAAGGAGCGTTTCTTCGCGCTGGTGCGCCAGACCTCGCTGGAGCAGATCGCCCACTACATCGAACAACTCGCGGCCATCGACCACACCGTCAAAACCGGCCAAGCCAAAACCCAGGTGGCTCTGGAGCAGTTCGTCCTCAAACTAGCTGGTCCGGTGACACCAAGCACGGGATCGTAAGGCCGGGCATGCCCATCACTAAGCCCTCCGTCAGGCGAACTTACCGGGCGGCCAGCCATTGCGCAAACTCACGGCGAGGAATCGGATTGTTCATCCACGAGATATCGGGCTCGGGCAGCCGCAATGCCTCTTGGACAGTCAACCACCCACGCGGAAGCTCCATAGAGCTCGTGGTCCCGCGACGTGTGATCCAGTCGAATCGTCGCTGGCCCTCGCATATTGCGGCAACTTGCAGAGCGATCCGCACATCCTGCGACACGTAGTCCATCACGTCCTGAAAGCGTCCCTGTGCCCAAAGCTTCGGGGCAAGCATCCCTGACATCCCGGCTGGCTTGCCCGGAATTCCCAGAGCCTGAGCCGCCTTGTCGAGCGCTACGGGAAAACCGCGATCGCAGAAGACATGAAACATCATGTCTACATGATTCATGGCCAATGCCCTGCACATCTCGTGTGAGTCAGCCTCTTCAGCCAAGACGTCGAAATCGAATCCGAGGCCGTTCCACGTAAGCAGCGTGTACCCGTCATCCACCAGTCTCACCAAATCATCCACGATGTGTCTCGCTTCTGACTGCGACAATCGGGATGCGGGCTTTCCGTCGGGAATCTTTCCATGCCAGACAATCGGTTGCCCAGCATCGCTCGGCAAGATAGCCGCGCAGCAGATCCCGAGCGGACGATGGGGTTTCCAGTTAAAGTCATCCCCCGGAACTTCTTTGGCTGTCTCAATATCGAAGGCGAGATACTTGCGTTTCATAGTACGAGACCCACGTTCGCGCAGGCGTGAATCGAGCCTGCCGGCAGCACCGCTGCATGTTCACTGTAAGACAAGGAACCACCGATGCCAATCCTCAACACCCAACAATAATTGCGCCGTTCGTGCCAAGCAGGAAGCACATGCCGCGTAAGCCTCCAGGGCAAGTCCGCGTCGTTTCTTCAAGACTGGTCCCATCTCTTGCGTTCTGACGAATTCCATTCCCCTCGTCGCATCGCAGCTTTCGGAGCGGCAATCACCCGCCGAGAGGTATCTGGGCTGCACGGACAGACCCACGCGTCGCGCCGGCGCAGGCTGGGTTAGATGTCCAGATCAGCCCAGAGGGCAGCGTGGTCGGATGCGGCGTCCACTGCTGTTTGCATGGTCGGCAGGTGTGGAAAGAGCGTGCCGTTCTTGCCGCCCCATACGCCGCGACGTTCGATCCCGCCATCTTTCACCTGCACCGACAGCTTGGGTGACATCAGGATATAGTCGAGCTTGCCGGACTTGGTGCCATTGGCGTGCGTGCCCGGCCGCCCATCAGTCTGGAACTTCGGGTGCACCATGATATCCGTGAGCGGCGACTGGTTGCGGATCAAGGGATCCATTGGGGACGCATCGGGGGTCTCATTGAGGTCGCCAACCACCGCGACATAGTCATAGCCGTCATTGATGCGCTGGTCGTAGATCGCTCGCACACGTGTCGACTGACGGAGACGCTTGGCGGCCGATTGCGCCGCCTTGCCGTACCCCTTGCTCTTGAAATGGTTAACCAGCACCAGCAGAGTGTTGCCCTTCGGAGTCTCGATTTCGTACTCCGCGCAGTCCCGGCTGAAGATCGTGCCCTGAGCGTCGTTATCATCTACATGGCTGCGCAACTGAACGATATTGCACGGCTGTTTCGTCATAATCCCCACGTCGATGCCACGGTCGTCATTTCCGTCGATCAGCATGACGTGATCGAAGACGCCCGCCCCAACCGTCGGCAACACGTCCTGATTGAACCGCTTCAAACCGGTACGATCCTCGGCCT
>CAZGRF010000183.1:0-7142 GCA_964527825.1 uncultured Pirellulales bacterium | reverse complement strand
TCAAGCAGTTCGGCATGCCGGCGGGCGAAGGCCTCCTCACGGACATGCGGGCTGTTCGTAAGGACTACTTCCTCGACCACGATCACAGTTCCTATGTGGACCAGTGGGACTGGGAACTGGCCATCACGAAAGACCAGCGAAACCTGAAAGTCCTCAAACAGGTGGTGCGGAAGATCTGGAAGGTCCTCAAGGGCGCCGAAGTGCATGTCCAGCAGCTCTTTCCACAGCTCAAGACGGATAAGTACCCCGATCTGCCGGATGAGCTGACCTTCCTCCACGCCGAAGAGATCCTCGACCGCTATCCCGACCTGCCGCGCAAGCAGCGAGAAACGAAGATCGTCCAGGACTATCCCGCCGTCTTTATCATCGGCATCGGCTGGGTGCTCCAGGACGGCTACCCCCACGAAATGAGGGCCGCCGACTACGACGACTGGGCCACCGAGACCACCTCCGACAACGGGCAGCCGATGCACGGCCTCAACGGCGACATTCTCGTCTGGAACCCTGTGACCAAGCGCCGGCACGAGCTGACGTCCATGGGCATCCGCGTGACCGCCGAGTCCCTCAAGAAACAGCTTGAGATTTGCGGCCAGTTGGATTTCCTGAAGCTGCCCTATCACCAGGCGATCCTAAACGACCAGATTCCGCTGAGCATCGGCGGCGGCATCGGCCAATCCCGCACGTTTATGCTGCTTCTCAAGAAAGCCCACCTCGGCGAAGTCAGCGCCACCGTGTGGCCCCAGATCCTCAAGGACATGTGCCGGAAGAAGGACATCCACGTAATCGAATAGGAACGCATATCTCCTGACAATCCGCCGGAGGCTAATGGCACAGACCCGCAGAGACCTCTGCGGGAGAGTCGTCGGCAGGTTCTCGGTCCGGAATGGCGGTCCATTCGTTCCTGAAGGCCCACGAATCCGAAGAACAGGTCTTTTGCGATTTCGCCGCGATCAGCTTGCGATAGGCGGCATACTCGTGCTATGGCTGATCCTCCTGTAGCTGCACCGCAAGAAGATCATCATCAAGATCTGAACTACCCTCGTCCCGAAGCAGACGCCTCATACTACGGACCTTCCCCAGGCGAGTACCCCAACCGGCCCCAGACGGCTTTTTGCAGGCGTTGCAGGTCGTACATACCGTCTTCGGTCTGCGGCTGGTAGTCGCCGCCTTCGAGCGTCTCGAGAGATGTGAATTCGTTGACCTTGCGTGGCAGGCCCTTGGCGGTTTCCTGGCCCTTCCATTTCCAGTACTCCGCGTGGCCGTCCGCAAAGGAAAGCGTCGTACCACCGGCATGGTGTATCGCCGGGGGTTTGGACCGGTACCATACGGAATAGAGATAGTAGAGGTAGAATTCACCCAACGTAGGGCTCTGGCCGTGATCGATGAAGACCGCTCGCTGGGCAGGTCCCGGACTGGCGATATCCGCCAGACGGGTCAGGCGCAGGACAGTGCGCCCGACGCGCTGGCCGATCGGGGTCAGGTCGCGCCCGCCGGTGCCTGGGATGTACGTCCCCTCCACTTGGCTGCCGTTGGCGGCGGAGACGACAGCGTAGGTAATGGGATGGCCCGTCCGGCCGCACGGGCAGCGATAGACGCTAGCGTCCTGCACGTAACGCCACAGGGCGCCCTTCTGCGGATTCGCGTCCACGGCGGCCCGGTCCGCAGGCAGCCGCACGGGAAAGAAGGCCGCCCCGACCCAGCCTGTCAGTACCCGCGTGCTCTTGTACGAATCATCGTCTTCCTGCATCCCGGTCAAAATGCCACAAACGAGCCGACCACCATTGTCGTCCGCGTAGGTCAGCCATGCCAGGCCCAGTGTCCTGAGGTTGCCCAGGCAGACCGCGCGCCGCGCCCGTTCGCGAACCGCATGCAGCGAAGGGATGAGGATGGCCAGCAGGACCGCAATGATGGCGATCACAACCAGCAACTCAATCAGTGTGAAAGCACACTTGGAGACGGAGAGCGGAGGACAGAAGGCAGACGATGGAACAAGCGGGACAAGAGACCGGTGTCCTCGCCCGATGCGTATCGGGGTTTCCCGGTCCTCGAGCTCTGTCGTCTGTTTTCTGTCGTCTGTCATCCGGCGTCCGTCTCCCGTTACCCACGTAGCCCTGACGCTGTTCCTATGCCAAGCAGTTGCGCGGCCGTGGCGATCTGGTAGGGGTCATTTGGCTCGCCGGTCCCGCGGGCAAACTCGACGCCCTCGACTGCCACGCAAAGAGCCAGCACCGCCACGAACGCGAGCAGGATAGCCTTTCTCGGGCGCCCGCCTGACCGCCTCATGTTCCTTCCTCTCAGCGAAGAGGGTTCCACGCTACGGCCTCACGACAACCTGCACCGTCATGAGGCCAACCGGAACCGGCTAGCGCCTTCTCAAAGCAGCCGCACCACGTCCACGTGGCAGCCGGTGGGCGGTCTGAGGCTGTAACCGACCAAGCCGTTCCCGCTGCCGCCGTAGATGAACCCGGTGACGGTGCAATTCTGCACGGTGCCGGTATTATATGCGACCAAGATCGCGACGTAGTTGAGTGAACTGCTGCCGCCTCGGACGTCGGCGTCGAGAAGGCGCACGTTCTCCACCAAGCCGCCTTTGGCAATCATGCCGAACAGGCCGACGTAATCAACGCTTTCGCGTTCGTCGAAAGGATGCATGAACAGATTGCGGATATCGTGCCGTTGCCCGTCGAACGAACCGGTAAAAGGCGTGCCCTGATAGTCTCTGGTTCTCTCCGTATCCGGCGCGATCAAGGCCAACTGATACATCCGACCTGCCATATCCAGATCGGCAACCAGTATGAAATGCTTGTCCAGCAACTCGGGATCGTCGGCCAGAGACTCCAACTGACCCGGCGTCTCGATCTGGTAAGGGTAGGCCGCGGAGCCGTCGCCGGGGTTCTTGGTCCAGTCGTACGTCCCTTCCAGGCTCACGCATAAGTCTATCGCGTCGCCAGGCGCGGCATACCAGCGGGGGTCCGTATTGATGACGCAGCCAGGCGGGATGTTCCGGTAGAAGTCATAGCTTATCTCGCCGACCGTCAACCCGGCCGCTTCCAACGCCGCCTCCGCCTCCTCAAGCGGCATTCCCAGAATCTGCGGAATCGGCCGCAGGTCGGCCGCGTTCGCCTGCCAAGCCAGCACAGGATAGCCCCCCTCCGGCATGAACCAGAAGTCCTTCTTGCCATCCTCGTCCGTCAGGCAGAAGTCGAAACCTGCGAAGCTGGACTGTCGTCTCATCTGGGCGTCCGTCAGCGAAACGCCCTTCTCGTTGTCCAGGCTGTCATCGGCGGGGTTGAGGTAGTAGCTGTCGATCACTGGGTACTCGTCCCAATCGGTGCCCACCAGGGCGCCGACACGCTGGGTCTCGCCCGTAACCCTGGCGGCCGCGTAACATGCGATGATCGTGTCATTGCTCTCTCCCGCCAGACCGCCGACAAGGTCTTCTCCCGTCACGCTGCCGTTGGCATAGCAGGAGGTGATCCTGCCCTGATTCTGCGCGACCAGCCCGCCGGCGGAATCTCCCCGGCCCACAACCGTCGCGCCGGAATAACAGGAGGTGATCCTGCCGTTGCAGTTGAAGCCGACCAGCCCGCCGGCGACGCGCGACTGCGCCGCCACGGAGGCCAGGGAGTAGCAGGCGACAATCTCCTTATTGTTGTGTAGCCCAATCAGACCGCCAACCGTAGCGACGCCAGTCACCTCGCCGGTCGCATGGCAGCCGGACACGTTGCCCATGTTCACGCCTATCAGTCCGCCGATAAGGTTGCCGCCCACGACGGTCGCGGTACTGTAACAATTCACTACGTCCTGGTAGTTCTGGCCCAGAAGCCCACCTATGCTGCTGGTTGTCGGCTCGTAATCGGGGTCAATGCGGCCCGAGGGGCGCTTCCTTTCTTCTTGAGGAACGGCGCCGATGACCGCACCGGTGCTGTAGCAGTTGACCACACGGCCCGAGTTGCCCGAGGCCAGTGCGCCGCAGCCGGATCCACCGACAATCTGGACGTTGACAAGACCCAGGTTCCTGACTTCGGCGTCTGCCCGGATCATGTAGAACAACCCCGCTCCGCCTTCGCCTTCGATACGCAGGTTCCGTATCGTGTAGCCGCTCCCATCGAAGGTGCCGTTGAACCTGGATATCGGCGCCTCGGTCAGGATTATGCCGGACAGGTCGATGGACGCCACCAGCAGGTAATGCTTGTCGAGCAGGCTCTCAGACAAGCCAATGCTCAGCAACTGCTCAGCGGTAGCGACCAGGTACGGATCATTCGGTCCACCGGTCCCGCCGGCAAACTCGACACCTCCCGCTGCCGCGCAGAAGACCAGCCCCCAGACCAGCGCGAATGCTGAAGGCATGACGAGGTTTCCCCTTGACGGCGTCATATCACTTCCTTTCACTGATGCGGTACCCGCAGCCGTATATTATAGCGACCCGTGCGCCGGATGCAAGCAGAGGTTGCGCGCATCTTCCACCACTTATATAGGTCTGGCAAGTCTGGCCGGTGTGACGCAATCGCGAGGTTTTTCCATCTAAAATGGGGAGCACCCACAATCCGCGGCCAGATGCCTCAAGGCCACGCTGTGTTGCCCGACACAGCAAGACGCGTGAAAGGCGAGCCTGCCGCCTGTAGATATGACAGCACCCTGCGGCGCTTAGTGGCTCGTGGTAGTGCCGGGGGAGCCGGAGGCAGCCTGCCAGTTATTGGGGTCGTTCCCGTAGCGATCGGGGTCGATGCGTGCCAGGGCGAGACCTTGCCCGTTGGCCTGGGCCGGCCACGGGTCCAGCCCAGCGGGAAAATCAGTGTGGTGTGAACCATCGCTGTAGATGACCGAGTCCGCAATGAACCACTGCCGCTGTCCGTCGTCGTCGATGTCGCCCGGCTTGCTGAGCACCACCCTGGCGCCGGCGTTGTTGAGCCGGCCGGGACCCCATTCGAGAATCTGCGCCGGAAGACGACCGCTGCGCTGGCTCTGGAAAACCACGAGGTCCTTTACGAGCAGCAGGTATTGCCCCGGGACCAATGTCACCGGCGGGTCGGTCGGGAACAGCAGCTCAATCGTGGGATGGTCAGGATCGTCGGTCAAACGCCACGGCGCATCGCGGACGAAATCGTACAGTGCCACCTCCGAACCGCTGATGTTGAGCAGCTCGATGTACTCGTCGTCCTCGGCGCCGTCCGGATGATACATGATTTCGTTGATGACGACGGGGCCGACGCGCGGATAGGCGTTGGCATAGCCAGGGGTCGGCGCGCTCAGCGCCGTGAAGTCGAAAACCCCCGTGCTCATTCGATAGCGGCCGAGGGTCACGCCCGGCTCGGAGGCTTCGAACTGCTCCCGCTCGCTGTAGCCGGTCAGAGCGCCGCCGAAGCCCGAGTGCAGGTACACCTTCTCACCATTGCGACTCAGGCCGAAAGGATCGTGACATCCGGGGTCGTCGGCGTTGTCGAAGTGCCTGTCCTCGGTAAAGATGACGTAGCCGTGCGCGGCGATCGTTGTGCCGCCCGCGATTTCGTACTTGGTCAGGTCGTCGGCGTCGTCGCTGAGGAACCAGCCGCCGATGTTGATGGTTTCGTCCGTGGTATTGTGCAGCTCGATCCAGTCGGGAACACCGCCCGCGGAATTGGCGAGGACCTCGTTGATGACGACCGCGCCGGGTTCAATCACCAGGCCGGCATCGTCGAAAGCCGGCGTCCCGTCGAGCATAGCGCTCGGCCGCCAGGCAGCCTTCGCGCTCCAGGCATCTGCACTTGTGCCGCCGGGGTCCCTGGCGGTGAGTGAGAAACCGGCGCCGTCGGTGATCTTGTACCAATCGTCGCTATAGGTGAAGCTCTGGATAATGCCGCCGGCAGCGTCCAGCAACTCGATCCGCTCGCCGGCATCGCTCAAGCTGCCCGTGTACTGCCCGAGGACCGGACGCCTGGAGCCGTATCTGGCTTTGAGGGCGGCGATGTCCTTGGCGAGCACGCAACGCCCACCGGCCGAAAGCTCGACGTCGGGGAAGGTGAAGTGAATGCCCTTGGTGAAGCTGACCAGGTTCAGATTGATCGGCACAGTCCCTGTATTGATAAGCTCGACGAATTCGGTGTTGGGATCGTCGGGACTGCCGGTACCGGCCGGATGAAACATGATCTCGCTGACGCGCAGACTCTCGGCAATCGGCCCCACCGAGAAGACGGCCTCGTTCAAAGCGCTCCACCTGTTGCCGGTCAGAGCGCGGGCCTTGACCTTCACGGTCTTCGTCAGCGGGATCGGATCGGTGTAAAGGATGGCATCGACCGGAGGATCTTCAACAGGCACACGAGTGAGCGCCAATTCGGGTGTGATAAGGAGATCCGTACTCGTCAGCGAGACGTTCAAGGCATGAATGGAGAGCATGTTGCTGCCGATCTTCAGCTTGTCCAGGAAGTTCGTGACGTCGACTGCCTCGAAGACCACGGCGGCAGTGTCGTCGTGCGAGGCGGCGGCTAAGGAGTCCCATGCGGGCTCGCCCGTGAAGTTGCGGCGCGCGATTTCGACGCCGTTGAGGTAGGCGATGAAACCGTCGTCGTACTGGACGCTCAGCGTCATGCCGTCGAACGTGCTCTTGTCGTCGGAGAAGGTAAAAGGAATACGGATGTAGCACGAGCCGTTCGTGCCGTACATCTGGTCGCCCACGTCGGTGCTGATGTAGGTCTCGTATCCGCTGCTGCGCTCGTAGCCGACTCCGCCGGGCAGGCCGCTGGAGAGGACCCACTGCGAATCGTCGAAGGCCCGACCGTACTGCCAATTGGTCACCGGGCCGGTCGGCACCAAGACACGCTTGGGCATATCACGGGTCACCAGATTGACCAGCGTGGCAGGCCCTACTGGGCCGGGCGTGCCCGGGTTGGTTCCGTCGAGGGTGTAGTAGATGCTCGCTCCAACCTGGGTGGGACTGATGAACAGCCAATCGCCTGCGGAGGCGTAGCGGCTCGACGTTGGGAACCCGTTGAGCCTAAAAGCCGGACCGGGGAACGTATACAGTCCTTCGCCGATACAGGCTTCGAGAAAAATCGGCTGGCGATTCGGGACCCAGGTGTCGATGATGTACGTATCCATGCTGGGGACGACACCTCTGAGTTCCTCCTGAAGCTCGCTGAAGCGCTTGCCTACGTTCTGGGCCGTCA
>CAZGRF010000182.1:0-7171 GCA_964527825.1 uncultured Pirellulales bacterium | reverse complement strand
CAAGCTGGTACTCCCAGCCCATCTCGGCGGCGAAGTCGATGAAGTACTTCATCGTTTCGTTGTTGGGGCCGAGCTTGAAATCCACGTCCGGGGCGTAACCGCCGGGCCACCACCAGTCCCAGGCGCACTTGCCCGGTTTGATCCACGACGTATCGGCCAGCGCGCATGGCTCGCTCAGGTTGTCGATGATGTTCGACTCGATCAGCTTGCCCGGCTCGGGAGCGATCATCAGCACGCGCCAGGGACTGTACCGCGGCGTCTGCGACGTCACGCGGACCTTGAGATCGTCCAGGTGCGGCGCCAGACGCGTGCAAACCGTGTGAGGGACATCGGCCAGCCCGGTGACGTACATGCCAGCCCAGTCGGTGAGATTCGCCTCGGCGATGGCGACCCAGGCCTTGTCGGCCACTTTGACGAGCAGGGGCAGGCCGTAGACGCTGCCGGCCGCAATGTTCGATAGGCGTTTCTGAAAGAACTCGGTCTCTTGTGACGATTCGAAACGCTCGTAGTCCGCGGCCCAGACCGTGTGATCGCCGGCGAATCGAAACCAGGACCGCTCGGCCAGCAGCCGGAACTGCTTGATCTGAGGCTGGTCGGGCAGGAAGTAGCGGAAGGCCACGCCGTCATCGTACGCCCGCCAGAGGACATCGAAGGTGCATGGCGGCTCGGTCTGGGTCCGGAACGTCACGCGCAGCTCGTTGCAGCGGTCCCGGACGGTCTTGGACTTGCCGCACACTCGTTGCCACGTCAGGTCCACCGCCTGCCGATCCGTCTCGGCGATGGTCAGACTCTCGGCCAGACCCGGGACGCCCTCGATCTCGATCCCCAGCGGCGAATCGAGCAGAATGTCCTGATCGTCGTACTTGATGCTGTAGTAGAGGCGTCGGCCCTTGGGACAGGCGCCGGACAGTTCAGCGACGCGGACGGTGACCTTGATCTGCCCATCCGGAGAGGCAACCTCGACCGCCTCCTGCGCACACACCGGGCCGGCAAGAACACTCCCCAACAGGACAACAATGGCATGGCTCGTGACATTTCGCATGGCTGCACTCCTAACGCCCTCTCCGCCGTTTGACGTGCTAAGACTACAACAGATCTGCCCCGGCGGCAACCCGCAGTTCGGCCCGGTTAGAAATCGCGGTCGAGAATCCCGATCGCTCGCCGACACAGCTCCCGGCCGAAGTCGGTCCAGAGGCCCTCGCCCCAGTACCGAAAGCAGCTCGTTTGGGTCACGAGCAGGTGTAGCAGCGCGTCGCGGTACCGCCGCTCTGTGGTCGGCACGCCGCGGGCCAGCACCTTCTCGGCGAACATGGCGCTGGCCTTCTGCATCGGCCCCAGCACGTGCTCGTAGCCGCGCACCCACGAGATGTTGTTGGTCCAACTGCCGCCGGTCATGTGAAAGCGGTCGTCCTCCTGGTGCAGGTCGCCGATGAGCTTCTCCATCGCCTCCGGCCCGGCGCCATCCGGAAAGCGGTCCCAGATGCGCCTTTGCATAATAGGCTGAACGGCCGGGAAATCCGCCTCGGACAGGCCGATGCTGTCGAGATACTCCAGGTACTCCGTCACATTCACCGGCGGTGTTCCGGTGCCGGACGCCTCATTCATCACGTCCATGTACTTCGGCGGGAACTCGTTCATCATGACCCCGCCGTTTTCGCCATCGGCGATCTGCGTGGCAATCGGCGGGATGGACTTGCCGTCGAGCTCCCGGCGTCTGAGTCCCTTGGCCTCGTAATAGGGCTGCATCTGGCCGACCAGCTTGGTGTCACTGCCCTGGGTCTTGATGATGGCCGTGATGGAAAGGGTCTCGCCCTGCGAATTCCTGGCGACGAGCCGGTGCGGCATGTGGGGCTGCGAGACGCCCGCGCCGTCTTCGATGCGCTCGACCGTGTGCTCTTGCACCAGGATCCAGCGATAGCCGCAGTCCTTGAGGGTCTTGACGAACTCGTAGCAGACGTCCGGATGATTGGGCAGCGCCATCTCGCTGGGCGAGAAGCCTCGCACGCGACTGAGCGCTTCATAGCCGAATAGCGTCGCGAAGAAGTGCTGCCACGCGCGGACGTGCAGCCGGTAGTCCTGCACCGGCGTCGACGGCGCGACGGGATGGCCCCAGGGCATGCCGATCCACTCGACGCAGGAGCGGTACGCCGGATCGCAGGTGATGGCCCGCAGGCTCTCGATCACGTCCCCACGCCCCATCCGGCACAGGCCATCGAGCAGACAACCCGAGTAATCCAGCATCACGCGGGGCTGCCGGCCCGCCCGGACCAGTTCCGGGATAAACTCGCCCATCCGCTGATAGCAGTGCAGGAACACGGATGCGTTGTGATTGTCGCCGACGTCCGGATGATCCATCATGTGCTGGAGATTGCTGATAATTTCTGCGGTCTGAAGATCGTCCCCCCCTGCCGGGATCAATGGTTGGTGCATGTGCAGTGCAACGGCAGAAACGCTCTTGGCACGGTCAAACGCAACGCCACTCTGGGGGAGATAGAAGGGTCCGGCCCGGTTCATTGCGTCGGCCAAGCGGTCTTCAGAACCGCAGATGTTCGGCAATCCGTCCAAGTACGCAGCAATACTCTTTTCGTTCATGGTGACCACTATACGCCAAGTGGGCGCCGTAACGGTACTAAAAACCCCGGCCGTCCTCCCCCCTGCCGACAATTGGGCCTGTGACCAGGGAACAAGGTCCTGCTCGTCTGCGTAGAACCAGTGGCAACAAGGGGATGCCCAGGGGAAGCTTCTAAAGAAACGATGCTGAAGAACCGATAAGCATGTTATGGCAATAGAATTGGCTACACACGATTACGCAAGACCCTCGATGCCAGGACCGGATGAGCCGCCGGCAGAGGCTGAGGCGTCCGTGAAGAAATGTCCCTTCTGTGCCGAGCTGATTCAGTCGGAGGCTATCAAGTGCCGCTATTGTGGCGAGTTCCTCGATGGATCCGGCCGTACCGTTCGAAGGTCTCGGCCCAAGAAATGGTACTTCGCCACCCCGAGCGTCGTGATCGCGTTGCTTTGCCTCGGGCCGTTAGCCCTGCCGCTTGTTTGGCTCAATCCGCGCTACAAGCTCGTCACCCGAGTGATCATCACCGCCGTCGTTCTGGTCGCCACCGTCTTGTGCCTGTACTTGATGGACGCCGTGTACCAGCAGTTGCTCGACCAAATCCAGGCCCTGGGCATATAGTGTGTCAGGGCGAATCATTATTCGCCCCTACCTGGGCGCCAGGCTCGCCTCGGCCGTGCCTCCATACGCACCCATGTTGAGCCGCCCGTTGACAGCCCGCTCACTCAGAGGATCCCCCGGATTGCAGGGCGCCTCTCCGCCCAGCGGCGCGCTCGGGTCGGCCGCGTCGATACAGGGACTCGTCACGTCGTCCCAGGTCCATTCCCCTTGCAGTGCATCCCACGACCAGCCTTGGCTCTTGAGGTGATAGTCGCCCGGCGCTTTGAAGAGCGGGTCGGCGTCGATGTTGCCCTCGCCCGAGGCACCGCCTTGGATATCGCTGTAGGTCACGGTCAGTTGGAGTATACTTTCGACGTTGACGCCGCCCTTGTTGTTGAAGTAGACGATGGAGTCCCTGATCGTCGGGCGCACGCCGGAGACGCCAACGCCGCCATTGTCGGCAATCGTACAATTCTCAGCAGTCGGATTGCTGCCGTAAATGCCTTCCTGCCGACTCCCGGCGATAATGCAGTTTCTCAGCGTCGGGTAATTGTGGAAGACAGCCCGTCTTACCATCAAGGCCCACATCTCCACGCCAATGCCGTTGTCCGTGATGTTGCACCGGTCGATGGTGGGCTTGCTCGTCCCCCACAGCTTGATCCCGGCGTCGCGGTTGTCGACCACATCGCAAAGGCTGATCGTCGGAGACGACCCGTTGCAGCAGACGCCGAAGCTGCCGCCTGTAACGGTAAAACCCGTGAAGAGGCAGTCTTCGGTCTCGCCGTCGGCAAACATCACGAGCTGGCCTCCGCCGGTAATGACCGTGGCGGCCCGGACGGCGGGATCGGTCGGATCGATGGACGTGAGCGTTACATTCTTGCCGCTGAACCGCAGCTTCTCGGGGTAAGTCCCTTCGGGCAATACGATCACGTCGCCATCGGCCGCAGCGAACAGCGCGTGCTGGATGTAGTCATAGGTCTGCCCGGTCGTGGCGTTCTGGATCGGACCGTTCATCGAGCCATAGCCAAACTCCACGCGGGCGCAGCAGATGGAGTAGCTTCCTTCCCGCCAGACGATGCTTGCACCGTCAATCCGGGGCGCACCGCCATAACCGCCCCCAGGCAACCAATACTCTATGGGACCGTACTGAGGCGAATAGCAGTATGACCGGATGTACCCATAGTAGTCGTCACCCTCGGAGAAAGCGATAAGAGCACCGTCAACATCGGGCCGCAGTTGCCATCCACGCTCGACACAGACCTCGAACTCGCGAATGTGCTCGGGATCCGAGATATCGGCGCCATAGATATCGCCCATGTCACTGCGCTCGTCGGTCCATACAACCAGATGGCCCGAAACAGCCGGGTCGGACTGACGCTCCGGGGCCGTACAGATCGGGAAGACTTTGACGTCGTTCAGATCAGAGATGTCGGCGCCGTAGATGTCACCATCAGCTTCCCAGACCATGATGTCACCGGAGATGTCGACATAATCCTCGTCTGCATAATAGTAGTTGTCCGATGGATAGGGGTAGCCGTGCCCAGCCTGCGCGGCGACGGTCAAATACTGTGGATGCGACAGATCTGAAATATCCGCCACGCAAATGTCGTAAGGCGACTGGCTATACCGGATCGAGTCGCCCGTATCGACGTCGTAGTGCCTCAGGTAGGCAATCCGGCTGCCGGAGATGGCAGGGTAGCCGTAGGATTCGTCCGACCGGGCGTTGAGCAAACGCCACACCTTGTTCTTGGCCAGATCCCCCACGCAGAGACCTGTACACATCTGGTAGTAGAAGTACTCCGACCCGCTGGCCCAGACCACCAGGCTCCCGTCAATCTTGGGCATAGTGTCAGTGCGACCGCTATTGAGCGTTAACGTCTCACCTGTCTTGGCGTCCGTACAGTAGATATCACAGTCCATGCTCTCATAGTCTATACCTCCATAGGCCGTCATCGTCCCTGACACTGACGCGTAGGTGTACTCCATATCGAATTGACTCCCGAGATTGGCCACCTCGGCGCTCGTGCTGAACGGAGCCGCCTCGATCTTCACGGTATCGGGCTCGCTGTCGACAAAGCCATCGTTGACGACAAGCTGAAAGTGATAAACGCCGGCCTCTTGACACGTGAAGGACGGATTCGCAGCATTGGGATCGCTCAGAGTTGCAGGCGGACCGTCAATCTGGGTCCACGTGTAGATCAACTCATCCGGAGGGTCGGCATCGTACGAACCCGAAGCATCGAGAGTGATGGTGCCCGGCGCCGGCCACAGCTTGTCCGGACCCGCGTCCGCCACAGGACGCTCGTTCCCCACCACGACCAAGACCTCATCCGGCTCGCTGGTATACTGAGCGTCTCCGACGACAAGCTGGAACTTGTACCAGCCCTCGCCAGGAAGGACAACTGTCGGCGCGGCTGCGGTTGAGTCGTCGATCTCCACAGGGATTCCTTCGCTCTGCGTCCATTGAAATGTCGTGACGCCCGCGGGGTCCGAGAAGTAACTGCCGGTCCCGTCCAAGGTAACCGGTCCCGGCGTCAGCAAATGGTAGCTTGGCCCGGCCTGTGCCAGCGGCTTGACGTAGCCGACGCGTTCGTCGGCCCCGATGTCCACACGCACCGCGTACACCCGAGGCTCACCGTCAATGTCGGTCTCTCCAGGTAACGGCACGAAATCCGGATCGCCGGCGCTGACGCACGGAGAGGTGACATCAAGATGATAACGCTCGCTCCAAGTGGTCAGCAGGACGGGGTCCTCGGATATGTTTCCATGTCGATTTGTCCAATCGGCCTCGCCGTCGTATACATACTCGTACGTACGGGGGTCTTCCGTAACGTAATTGCCGGGGAGATTGCCCCAGACGTTGTTGTAGCGAATGCTGTCCTCGGTGGCCTCGTACCAGCAGATGCCGCCACCGCTCTTAGCGTTACAAATGATGTTGTTGACAAGGACCAGGCTGGTGGGGTCGGAGCCAAACGAGGCATACACGTTCCCTCCCATCCCCTGCTCCGGTTCGAGACTCGCGTCATTGCCGACGATCGTGTTGTTGGCCAACCGTCCCCTGGAGATCACCACGCCACCGCCGTAGACAGACGAGTTGTCGTATATGAGGTTGTTGGCCACGAGGGCGCTGCCGCTGGCGTAAATCCCGCCGCCTCCGTAGGCGCTGTTCCGGTAGATCCGGTTGTTCGTGATGGTCGGCGAACCTACAGCGTAGATCCCGCCTCCATACGTGTATTCGTAGCGATATGTGCTGTATCGTCCGCCTTCGATCTCTACGATGATCTCCTCCCTCAAGTACGGCCCCACATTGTTGGCGATCACATTGCGCGTGATGGTCGGCGAAGCGTCCGCACAGTAGATCCCGGCCCCGTAGGAGAGCTGATAGTCTTCGCTCAGGATTTCGAGCGTGCCGACGCCGCCGGTGAGTGTGAAACCGGTCAGGACGGCTTGCGGCGTCTCGCCACTCTCGAAGGTCACCACACTGCCTTCTCCCTCGGCATTCAAGACGGTATAGCCGACGATTCGCGAGTCGTTCGGGTCTTCACTGGTGACCGTGATGTTCCTGCCGTTGAAATTGATCCTCTCGAAATACAGGCCGGGCGCGACACGCACCGTATCTCCGTCGCTGCTGGCGTCGATGGCCTCCTGAATCGACAGGTAGTCACGCGGCACATTCAGAACAGCGGCATTCAGGAAAGCGGGCGTAATGACAGCCAGAACCAGACCCACGATAAGCGGATTTCTCATGGATTATCCTTTCCCTCCCTCGCCAACGCGTTGCGGAGCCAACACTGCAAGGAGCATCGGTTTCGAATGTCTGTTACCTTCCGTTTACTTGTACACGAAATCGCCCGCGAATGCAATGCCCCTGCCGAGACATCGTGCGCGGCAGTCCAGGCGGATAGCGGACGATCTCACGCCCGACCTGACTTGCGGCTGGCGGCGAAGGTGCCGTTGGCGATTGTGGGTTTGGTGTCGCCTGCCAGTTCCATACCGACGCCGAGA
>CAZGRF010000181.1:0-7209 GCA_964527825.1 uncultured Pirellulales bacterium | reverse complement strand
AGTCGAAATCGACAGCGAGAAGTACGTCATTGTGCGCGAGAGCGATCTGTTGGGCATCGTCGAGAAGTAACGTGGAGAAGACAGAAGGCGATGGATCCTGATCGATCGTCGGAGACGGATTTTTAGAGGACGAAGAAAATGGCAAAGCAATTGATGTTTGACGATGTAGCGCGGACCGCTCTGCGGGACGGCCTGAAAGAGCTGGCGGCGGCCGTCAAAGTCACCCTCGGGCCCACCGGCCGCAACGTCGTGTTGCAAAAGAGCTGGGGCTCGCCCAAGGTGACCAAAGACGGCGTCTCGGTCAGCAAGGAAATCGAGCTGCCTCAGCCCTTCAAGAACATGGGCGCCAAGATGGTCAACGAGGTCGCCAGCAAAACATCCGATGTCGTTGGCGACGGCACCACCACCTCGATCGTGCTCGCTGAGGCGATTTATCTGGAAGGACTCAAGTACGTCGCGGCCGGCATCAATCCGATGGCTCTGTACCGGGGCATCGGCAAAGCGACGGAGGCCGCCGCGAACTTCATCAGGGACGCGAGCGTCCCGGTCAAGGGCCATGCCGACATCGCGAAGGTGGCGACCATTAGCGCCAACAACGATGCTTCGGTCGGCGAGATCCTCGCCAAGGCGATTGACGCCGTCGGTAAGGAAGGCGTGATCGAAGTTGAGGAAGGCAAAGGCATGGAGAGCGAGTTGAATGTCGTCGAAGGTATGCAGTTCGATCGCGGGTACATTTCGCCCTACTTCATGACGAAGGCCGACACGCTGGAGGCAATACTCGAAGACGCATACATCCTGCTGCATGAAAAGAAGATCTCCAACATCCGCGAATTCATCCCGCTGCTGGAGAAGATCGCCCAGGTCGGCAGGCCGCTGTTGGTCGTCGCCGAGGACATCGAAGGTGAAGCCCTGGCGGCCCTGGTCATCAACCGTCTGCAGGGTGTGCTGAAGGTCTGTGCGGTCAAGGCCCCCGGTTTCGGCGACCGACGCAAAGCCATGTTGCAGGACATCGGCATTCTCAGCGGCGCCCAGGTCATTACCGAAGACCTCGGCATCAAGCTGGAGAAGGTCGAGCTGTCGCAGCTCGGCCAAGCCAAGAAGATCGTCGTCAACAAGGACAACACGACGATCATCGAAGGCACCGGCAAGAAGAAGGACATCACCGCGCGGTGCGACCAGATTCGCAGCCAGATCGAGAAGACGACCAGTGACTACGACCGCGAGAAGCTGCAAGAGCGTCTGGCGAAGCTGACCGGCGGCGTGGCGGTCATCAAGGCCGGCGCGGCTACCGAGACCGAGATGAAGGAACGCAAGGACCTGCTCGACGATGCCCTGCACGCGACCCGAGCAGCCACGGCCGAAGGCGTTGTCCCCGGCGGCGGCGTCATCTTCCTCAAGGCGATCAAGGAAGTCGAGAAAGCCAGAGCCAAAGCCAAAGGCGAGGAGAAGATCGGTTGCGATATCGTGGCCCATGCCTTGAAGGCGCCCACCGCCCAGATCGCCGACAATGGCGGCGACCAAGGCGACGTGATCGTCGCCCAATTGCTCGAGAAGCTGGAAAAGGACAAGAACATCGGCTATGACGCCAACACCGGTGAATTCGTGGACATGGTCAAGGCCGGCATCATCGATCCTGCCAAGGTAGCCCGCACGGCCCTGGAGATGGCATCATCGGTGGCCGGACTGATGCTGACGACGAACGTCCTTGTCACTGAGTTGAAGGACGATGACAAGGACGCCGAGCCCGTCGCGGGTGCCGTTCGATAATCAAGACAGTGGCACGCGTGTCCTGTCCGTAAGAGGCGACCATCTTGACCGTGCCGGACAAGGCAGGGTCAAGATGGCTGCGCCGTTGTAGAAGCTATGGCCAAACGTGACTACTACGAAGTCTTGGGGGTCGAGAAGAGCGCCTCACCCGACGAGATCAAGCGCGCCTACCGGCGCATGGCGATCAAATACCACCCGGACAAGAACCCAGGCGACAAGGAAGCCGAGGCCAAGTTCAAGGAGTGCGCCGAGGCCTACGAGGTCCTCAGCGACGCCGACAAGCGCAAGCAATACGACCAATACGGCCATGAAGGGCTCCGCGGCGCGAGCATGCACGATTTCTCGCGAATGAACGTCGAAGACATCTTCAGCATGTTCGGCTTCGACGACTTCTTCGGCGGGATATTCGGGGGCACCGGCGGCCGCCAGCGCGCCAGTCGGGGTCATGGACCGGCGCGCGGCTACGATCTCGAAACCGGCGTCGAATTGGCGCTGAATGAGATTGCACGCGGCGCGGACAAGACTATTGAGTTCACCCGACAGGACCTGTGCCAGGACTGCAACGGCAGCGGTGCCGCCAAGGGCAGCAAGCCTGCGCGCTGTAATGTCTGTGGCGGCTCCGGCCAAGTGGCCAAGGGCGGCGGTTTCTTTCAGATGGTCTCGACCTGCCCGCAATGCCGCGGCAGCGGGCAGGTAATCACCAACCCTTGCTCCAAGTGCAAGGGCAGTGGGCGCGTTCCCCGCAAGCGCACCGTCACGATCAAGATCCCGGCCGGCGTTCACGAGGGCCAGGGCATTCGCGTAGCGGGTGAGGGCGAGCCCGGCCGCGCCGGTGGCCCGAACGGCGACCTCTACTGCTACGTCCGCGTCAAGCCCCATGAGTTTCTGGAGCGCGACGGCAACAATCTGATTGCCGTCGTTCCGATCACTTTCACCCAGGCGGCGCTGGGCGCAACGATCGACGTTCCCAGCCTCAACGGGACGCAGCAGTTGAAGGTCCCGCCGGGCACACAGTACGGTAGCGTCTTCAGGATTCGCGGCCAGGGACTGCCCGACATGCGGTCCCACCGCACCGGCGACCAGCTCGTTCAGGTGACCATCGAGACCCCGACGAATCTCAATGCCCGACAGGAAGAATTGCTGAGAGAGTTTGCCCAAACCGAGAGCATCAACGTCTCTCCGAAGATACGCAGCTTCTTCGAAAAACTGAAGCGACATTTCGGTAATCACTGATGAAGAACGAACATCGAGACAAGAAGGATTCGCACCACGCATCCGGCGACCCGGTCGACTTCTACCGTCTGCTCGACGAGCTGCTCCCGGTGGGAAGTCAGGTCTTGCGAGAGACCCTGGCGGCTTGTGAGAAACCGCTGAAAGAGAAGGCCAACCGGGCGCAGGGTGATCCGAAACGCGAGCTTGACTTCGAGAAGGATAAGGTCAAATGCCTGCTGGAGCTGCTGGGCATCGCCATCCAACAGTATCAGCGTGTCAGCGCCGACTACGTCAACTTCCAGAGGCGCGTTACGAAACAGACGAGCGACACCGTCGCGTATGAGAAGGAGAGGGTCATCAAGTCGCTGCTGCCGGCGCTGGACAACTTCGAGCATACGTTGGCGAAGTCGCACGCAGCCGAGAGTGTCGATGCGGTCATCGA
Source organism: uncultured Pirellulales bacterium (assembly GCA_964527825.1). Lineage (GTDB taxonomy): Bacteria > Planctomycetota > Phycisphaerae > Sedimentisphaerales > Anaerobacaceae > JAFGLV01. The sequence continues at coordinate 3,788 of CAZGRF010000181.1, read as the reverse complement.
AGGTGTGCGAATCATCTACGACCAGATGATGGACATCCTCAAAGGGCACGGCGTCGAACAGATCCAGGCGCTGAACGAGGCGTTCGATCCGATACAGCACGAAGCCATGATGCAGCAGGAGGACCACGACAAAGAAGACGGCGTTGTGCTGGAGGAATTCCAGAAAGGCTACAGGCTGCACGGTCGCGTCATCCGGCCGAGCAGAGTCATCGTCAACAAGACAACATCGCAGGAGGCGTCGCCAGGCGAGGAGGCCCCGGAAGCGGCAAACGACGAAGTCGAAACACCCGATGACGACGAGACAACCGACACGGAGTGACAACTATGCCGACGTACGGGTATGCATGTGAAGAATGCGGGCACGAATTCGACGCGTTTCAGAGCATCAGGGCCAAGCCACTGCGGAAGTGCCCCGAGTGCGGCAAGACCGCCTTGAAGCGGCTGATCGGCACCGGCGCCGGGATCATCTTCAAAGGCTCCGGTTTCTATCAGACCGACTATCGCAGCGATAGTTATAAGAAGGCCGCTGAAAAAGAAAGCGGCGGCGACAAGACCGGCGACAAGAAAGAGCCCAAAACCGAAGCCAGGGGCACCTCAACGTCCGCTGAGACAAAGGCTGGCACGGACGCGAGCGATAAGAAGAAGTCAGCGTGATGCGAATCTCGATGGCGTCTTTGTTGCTCTTGCTTGCTTTGGCCGTCCCTACGACCCGGCAGATCTGTCGGAGACATTCGGGCAGGACGATCTGGCGGCAAGGTGTCACCTGCGGCTGCTCTGCAGCCGCACCTCTTTCCACATGTGGGGCCAACCGGTCGAGATCGCAGACATCAAGCCGTGCTGAGAAACACGCCGCGTGAGAAACGAACGCCCTGGCTTCGCACGCGAGTGCGAGCTGCATCATTCTCTCGCAAACCGCTCATAATTAGAGCGGCGTCACTTTGGTTGCACACGGGCCTTTCTTACCCTGTCCGACCTCGAACTCGACCTTCTGACCTTCGTCGAGCGAGGCATAGCCGCTCGTCATGATCTCCGAGTGGTGAACAAATAGATCGTCACCGCCTTCGTCCGGGGTAATGAACCCATACCCCTTTGTCGAACTGAACCACTTCACCGTGCCCGTACTCACCTGCGTATCTCCTTGACCTGCTTCCAGGTCGCTCAAACGGCGTCTCTCACTCTCGATTTAGCGTAAGCATACCCTTGAGAGACCGGAGGGCAGGCTCCATGCGGGAGACACTCTACCGACGGCAAGTGTGAAAAGCCAAGAGAATTCCGGGAATATGCCTGAGCAACCTCTGCCTCGGCCCACGCGCCGCCGCTGCGAAGTCGGTGGAATCGCCCCCCCCCCCCACACACACACGTCGGGCAAGACCGTCAAATGAACAGGTTAACGTTGGCGGATTCGGCACAATCCAGGTACGGCCACGCCCCCTTCCTTGCCGCCGTCAACCAACTCCTCACACCTGATGCCCAACCACGTCTATCTGATCATCGTCCCGAAGTCGGAGAAGAGGCTGCGGCGGGGGCCAAAGTCCAAACACGTCTCACTGAACCGGTTCAATCAGCGTGCCGCGCGTGGACCGGCAGCGCCACTGTAGCGCCAGCAGCACCAGGTCCGCCGCGTCAACCACGCCGTCACGCGTCAGGTCGCCTGCCTGCTTGTCCTCGCCGCGCAACCATGCTGCCGTCATCGAACCGAGGTCCTCCCAATCGACGATCCCATCGTTGGTCAGATCGGCCTGGAGGACCCAATCGCGCGGAGCCATGCTCGCCTCGACTGTCCCGCCGTAGACTCCCATGTTGACCCGCACGTTTATCGCGCGCACGTTGTTCGGGTCGTCAGGCATCGTCAACGGCTCATCGCCCAGCGGCCAACCGGGATTGCCCGCGTCGATGCACGGACTCGTCACTGTGTCTTGGACCCAGCACGCCAGATTGCTGTCCCATCGTCCGGCCACGCTGCGCAGGTGGAAATCGCCGTTCTCGGGGTCGGCAAAAAGAGGATCGTGCCCGAACGAGCCGACGCCGACGAAGATGCCGGCCCAGCCTTGGACGCAACTGTAATTGACCTCAATCTGGGCAGGATCAGCCTCGATCTGCACCCGCTCGACCGTCGATTGGTCGTTGCTGTTTGTATTGCCCCACAGAACGCAGTTGTCCAGCCGAAACGAGCCCGCTTCATCGCTCCAGATGCCGCCGCCCGATTCGCCCGCCTCATTGCCACCGATCGTGCAGTCGGCCAATGTCACGGCCGCCCCGTAGCTGGCCAGCGCCGCACCATAGGATTCGGCTGCATTATTGAAGAACAGGCATTGCCTGAAAACCGGGCAAGCGTTGCCCACGCTGCTCACCGCCCCGCCGGCATCGGCCCTGTTGTCCTCGAAGGTGGAGCCGACTACGATGGGATTGCTGCCGGCACCGCAGTACATCCCGCCACCCTGTTTTTCGGCAATGTTGCTAAGGAAAGCACAGTTCGAAATCGTTGGGCTGCTCATCGAGCAATAGACGCCGCCGCCGAAGTCGGTCCGGGCCCCGTTCGTGATCGTGAACCCATCCAGAATGCTGCGGCTGTCCTCGTCGCTGGTAAAAGCAACCACCGGACCGCGCCTGTGCCCGTCAATGATGCATGCCTCCGGACCGCTCTCGCTGCGCACAGCGATGGCCTTGCCCTTGAAATCAATCGGCCCACTGCCTGGCACGGTGTAGGTCCCGTCCGCCACCCAGATCGTGTCGCCGGCTTGCGCATAGTCAATCGCGGTCTGGATCGTCCGATACATGTCGGGCACGAGCAGGGCATTCGGATCGACCTGGACGCCGAACACTTGCCCCACGTCGTTCTTCTCGGCGACGGTCTCGTTGCCCGCGACGTCCGTCACCGTGACGACCAATCTGTAATCCACTCCTTGCGCCAGAGGCCCAAGATTGACTCGATGGCAGTCAGTGAAGGCCATGTTACGCACCAAGGCTGTCACTGAGTCGTCCCCTGCTGCACTGTAACGGACCTCGATCTGTGTCGGTTCGCTCGTCGTCACTGTCACTCGCGACAGCGTTCCGCGCGGTTCGATTTCCACGTGCAGAACCGCAGGCGCCGTGTAGTCGGCACGAGCTTGGCCGACTACCCGTAGGTCGGTCCCGTCGGCCCCGTCATCCGCATCCAGATATTCAACCGTGATCCAGTTCCCATCACGGGCTTGAATGCGGCCGTCTCCCGGCACAGCCACGCCGTCCTCGCTGGGCAATGCCGCAGAAAAGACGCCCAATGCCAGCGCGGTCGCGCCCAGTGTCACCAACTCGACGTCGCCGGCGTCCGTCACTACGGTTACGGTCTGCACGCCGGTGTTCTTGAGATGCCGGTCCGCCAGATGAATCAGAATGTCACTGCCTTCCGGATAGGCGTCACGGTCGAAACCTACGACGCCCAGCGCCGGCACGGCCGCCTCCAGTGCACGGGCGGCGTTGAGCCGCCCATTCGATAGACAGACGCCCGCGTCGATAGGATCCACCGTCGCGAGAATCTGCTGCCGCACTTCGTCGACCGCAAGGAAAGGGTTCGCACCAAGCAGGAGCGCGCACGCCCCCGCCACGTGCGGAGCGGCCATTGATGTCCCCGAGAGCTGCGTCGTGAATGCGTCTGCGGGCGTCCCCGCTGACGTCCCCGCCGCACGCAGCGACAAGATCCCCTGTCCGGGCGCGGCGACATCCACCCACGACCCGAAGTTCGAAGTATACGAACGCCCGTCGTTCGATTGCGTCGCCGTCACGCCGATCACCTCCGCGTATCCCGCCGG
>CAZGRF010000180.1:0-7261 GCA_964527825.1 uncultured Pirellulales bacterium | reverse complement strand
TCCATTCCCTTTCGGGTGGAGGTCAGGCCACACGTCGCCTGCAAGCAGCGAGCCGGACGAGAGTACGAACGCCAGTGCAACGTGGACGGCCCATCGGCAGGCGTCATGGGCTGAGACTATGGCTAGAGGAAAGAAGTGTCTTCGCAAGGATGCAGGTTTCGTCATAGAGGCTACTCGATTCGCTCGATTCTAACCCGGACGTTCGCCGGAGGGGGTGAGGTGTGCTGGCTCTCCGCAGCACCAATCTTCTGTCGGTGCATGGCGGTCTCGTGAGCAATATAGCGAAGCTCACAACCTTCAAGATTGCCAGGGGGGGCTGCGATTGTCAACGGAAATCACTTATTCCATGCGCGCCATTTGAGGAACGTGCCTTCCAAAGCGGTTTCATGTAAGTTTGTAGCGGTGAAACAGCCCACCTGGGCCACCGCTACGCTATAGCCCAGGCACCCACCACTATGGACTTATGTAATACCGCTTAGTCGATCTCTCCAAGCTCATTCCCCACAAGTTTTTGCGTTACCCCCCCCAAGGTTTTCCAGACAGGAGGATCGCGGAAGTTGAGCGATTGCTCGCGGGTCAGCTCGCCGATGAGAATGGCCATGTCGGTATCCTGGTTCACCGGTCGCACGTGTCCGTCGCAATAGAGGAAGTTGGCCACGCCCGGGTGATAGGAATAGATCGACGCGCGGCTCCTGATCTGCCGCGATTCTTCGTCATTGATTCCCCAGTACGCACTCAGCAGCGCCCCGACGACCCATGTTGTGCCGCTGTAGCCGCCTTCAGGGTGAGGCTCCATCACATCGCATTGCGTGGCGATAAACGTCTTGCTCGTCCCGTCGGTGATGTCCTTGATGCTGATGTCCGAGAACCCGAAGATGACGCCTTCGCCCGTGTGCGTGCAGGCGTTGGTGACGTCCCGGTAGGTCGCGGTGGCGGCATAGCTGGTTGCCGTCACGTCTTCACTACCGGGGATGAGAGACGTCGTATTGATCAACTGCCTGTTCGGGTCACTTGGGCATTCGAACACGGAGATGTGCGTCTGAACCGCCTTGCGATTCAAGGGGTCGCGATAGTCGCGGCTCAGATCGAACAGATCGACCCACGTCTGGTTCTCGAGGTAGGCCATGATTCGAGGCATCCAGCCCCACTGATGGGAGGCGAGAGAACTGCCGCTGGGCGCCTCTCCGTAGGTACTATTGTCGTAGGTGTGCTTCCGGCCGCCGGGGAACTGTCCATAGGCCGAGTGGTAGTTCAACAGGCCCACGCCAATCTGCTTGAGATTGTTGGCGCAGCTCATACGGCGAGCTGCCTCGCGCGCGGCCTGAACCGCCGGAAGCAATAGCGCGATCAGAATACCGATAATCGCGATGACCACCAGGAGTTCCACGAGCGTGAACCCCCTGGGCCGATGGACTCTTCTAGTCGATGCCATTGCGTTATCCTCACTTCAGGAAGAACGACGCAACCAGGGACATCCCCCACTTGCCTCTGGCGCGTCTTGGAACGGCTTGGTTGGTTGCCTCCCTCGCCAGTCACTGTGGCCCCGTCGCAGCAATGCAGCCAGGACAAGGCCAACCAACAACGCCAGCACGCACGGCTCGGGGACTCCGGTCGCCTCGCTCGCGGGCGCGGAATTCCAATTGGCCGCGAGGATCGCCGCGTCGGCCGCGTTGACCGCCTCGTCACCATTGAAATCGCCCATGTCCCACGTGGCACCCGTGACACCCCAGTTGGCGGCCAGTCGCTGGGCATCGGCCTCATCGACGATCCCGTCACGCGTCGCGTCGCCGGGAATCATCTGCATGGCGCTGATCTCGAAGCAATCGAAGCGATTGCTGTCGTTATGAAGGCTATCGACGTACAGACCAAAACCGATGATCAAACCCGGATCGAGTTGGTCGACTAACGCACCAAGTTGGAGCATGCTGCCGGGCACAAATAATAGCTGGCGCCATTGCGTATCGTCGACGGCGATACTCTTTGCCTGCCATTGATTAGCGCTGTTTTGCACGGTGTCATCCGAGACGAACCAATTGCCGCTGTTGCCGATTTCAAGAGCCAGGCGAACCTTGTCCAGAGTGCTCGTGTTTCGCTGGAGCCAATCGGCTTGGAGGACAGTTCCCCCATTTCGCTTGATGTCATACTCCTCAGTGTAGAAGAGATAATCAACACCGGTTGGGTCGGCGTCGGAGCATAGGTAACCCTGTTCCAACTCGAAGTTGGCCTCGTTCGAATGGATGGGCACAGCGGTTGTGGGTACTCCGTTGACGTGTGAGAGAAATGCCAAGGGGGCCACTTGGCCGGTGCCCTTGTAGGCATGCCAACCGGATTCAGCCAGAGGCTGATCGGTACTGTTGTCGTTGGGAAAAATCTCGCGGTAGACTACGGGGTAAGGGTCTATGCCCGCCTGATTGATTAGCCCGTGGAGGCGAGCCGCCGACGAGTTCGGGCTTCCGGCGAGAACGTCGCTTTCGGTGAACGTGGCCAGAAGAATCTGCTCGTCTGTGTAGCGGTTGTAGTCGTAAGTTACATAGATCTTGCCGTCAGGGCCTTCGACACTATCGGGATAAGATGTCCTGTCACGCTCGTCAAGCACCAACCCGCCGTATTGCAGACCACCCTCCCAGGTAGCTCCATCGTCCGTGGAGATGTAGGCGGTCAGGTACGATCGGGTTTGTCCGCCGCCGGGCGGGCTGTTTTTGACCAACAGCAGGTTGCCGGAGCTGAGCCGGCGGATATTGAATCGTGCTTCCGGAGCGGATATGCTCGAGGGCGACACGTCGGTCCAGGTGTACCCACCGTCGTACGAAAAGGTCTCGCCGATGCCATTGCCGTAGTCGTACTCGGTGCGGACGAGCGTCCACAGGCTACCATCCCCGCGTTCGATAATCATGGGTTCGTCGCTGCCGCTTCGCTCTGCCACCGGCACGTTTGCCGTTCCCTTGAGACTGAAGTTCTCGCCGTTGTCGGTGGAGCTGACGAAATGCACGCTGTTGTCGTGTCCCCACCAGGAAACAGGCAAGAGCCATTCGCCCGAACTCAGAACGGTGGGCTTGTTTATCATGACGCCGTCACAGAGGCGTTTCGGCTCGGACCAGGTAGGATGGGACGAGTCGGAATTGCTGGTCGTCATCGCCCAGACTCCAATGTTGCCGTCACTTCTATTGAGTGCTTGCGCCCAGAAAAGCCACATGTTGCCGAGCGGATCATGCCAAATGCACTCGTCAAAGGCGCGGACGTTCCCCGGTGGATCGATCGCCAGTACCGGTTCGCTCCAGTCAACGCCGTCGTTGTTGCTGGTGAACAACATGACGTAATTCTCGGGACCTTCCTTCGTGCCACCGCCGTAGCAGGTTGCCCAGAGCCTGCCGCCCGCGGCGCGCTCGATCCCGGGAATGCCCTGGTAATCGCGATCTGGACTGTAATAATCCGGGCCGGCCGGATAGTAGATCGGCGGCGGATCCATCTCCGAGGCGGTCGCTCGTGATGAAGTTGAATAGATAACCGCGGCCACAATACCCAACACAAGGAGGATACAAAGCGTTCTCGTCGGAATACTCATAGCTCGAATTCCTCCTCAAATACTGTTCTTCCGATCCACTGGCTCATCCTTTTCGAGAGGAAACACTTCGAACCGACCGACCGGTGGAGAATTCTTTCGTGTCGGCGTTGCGCTGCCCTGGACCACCATCGGCACCAACGATAAGTTCCTGCCAGCGTCGAGTAAGGAGAAAGCTATCGGGAACGTCTGCGGCAACCACCTCCTCGGCCGGAACCAACGCCAAGGCGCACAGACCCGCCCAGACCAGAACGACCATCCCAACGCGGACGACGAACATGGCGTGCTACACCTCACGAAGTCTCTGCCCGCCGTCATTCTGCGCAGCGCAGCCGGGGGACACCCCCCCAGGCGCCCCCCGGCGCGCTGCGTTCAAAAACGCGGGACGGTTGGGCCCCGGCCTTACTTACCCTCTCCGGCCCCGCAATGTCAGCACCAGCCCTGCCAACCCTGCCAGCAGGACGAGCGCCCCCGGCTCGGGCACGCCCTCGGCTCCGCTGGCGGGCGGAGGATTGTGGTCTCCCCAGTTGGCCGCGAGGATTGCGGCGTCCGCCGCATCGACCACGCCGTCGTCGTTGAAATCACCCGCTGCGAAGCCGCCGGCGCCAACGTCGGCCCCCCAGTTGTCCGCCAGTGTGGCGGCGTCGGTCGCGTCGACCACTTGGTCGCCATTGGTGTCGCCCGGAATGTCCGGCGCCGTGGGGATGGTCAGGGTACCATCGAAGATGCCGAGGATTTCGGCTTCGGTGAGCGCGCGAGTCCAAATGGCGAGGTCGTCCACTTGGCCACCCAACGGATCGCCGGCTTTCCCTCCGCCGACAGTCAGGTCGTTGCACGGAACCGGATTACCGGAATCATCCTGGAAGACGTCGCCCGGGGTAAACGTATAGACGTAGGTGTCGTTGATGAGTTCCCATCCATTCGCCAGACCGAAGCCATCATACGAGCCGACGCCGTCAAGATAGGCCTTGATGACACCCTCGTCCTGGTCGATCACCATGGCCATGTGATGCCACTCGCCGAAGAAGGTCTCCCGGTCGATAGGCTTCCTGAATCCTATTTTTGCCCCATCGTCGCCGTGGTTGCCGCGGACGAAGATAGCGCCATCGGCCGTGATGTAGCTGGTTTTCCATCCTCCGTCTCCCGAGCTGTAGTTGGAGCCCTTGGCGACCAAGGTCGGGCTGAATCCGTCGCTGTCCAATTTAAACCAAAAGGAAACTGTGTAGTCGGAGTCCATGGGATCCAACACATCGCCATAGGTCAGGTAATCGGTTGATCTCCCGCCTTCGGGATCCGTGATATCGAGGACCTTGCCGCGGATCGGGTCGGTCGCCTGCGTGGCCGTGCCCACCAACACACCCTCGTGGCTGCCGTAATCGTCGGCCATGGTGGCGAGATTCCCTTGATTGCGGTTCGTGACGAAGTTGTGGATCGCCACCGGGGTGACTCCGCTGAGCGTCGAGGCGTCGAGAGTGCTGGCCGTGTAGAGCGTGTTGACCTGAGTGGCGGAGATCGCCCCACGGTAGACGGCCACGTCGTCCAGGTAGCCGTTGAGATTATACGCGGTCCCCGATTCATTCTGGCCCCCCATGATGAACTCCGTGGTCGCATTCGCGATCGTGTAACCAGTGAGGAAGACATCAGGTAGTACGGTGCTGGCCGTCAATTGGTTGTCCACATAGAACAGGACCTGGTCAGCCGTGCCGTAGGTAGAGCCAGACCGATCGAAAACGCCCACCAGATGGTGCCAGCCGGTACCCGTCAGATCGCCGAGGCCCGAGTAAAGCGACACCTTGGTATCATCGGCTTCGTCCACGTTGTTCATGCGCAGCAGCGGTTCTCCGCTGGCGAGTCGCAGGCTGTACCCGGCCGTCGCGGATACCGTGTTTCCTTTCGAGAGCAGGCAACTCGATGCCGAGGAAATACTGTTGTACCATAGCGAAACGGAATAGTCGGAGGTGCCCGGGTCGAAGTCCGAATTCAATCCGTCGTCGACGGTCATCCGCAGACTGCCATCGCTGAGATCGACCGCCGTGCCCCGATTTGCTCCGCCAATGTCTCCCGTCCCGTCGTAGGCTGGGGGATTCGTCAGGGTGACGTGATCGTTACCCGAGACGTCTTCCCAATAGGCCGGTGGAGTAAGAGGGGTGTAGTTGTCCATCGAACTGTATAACTGCAGATCGGTCCCCAAATCGCCCCGGGCCGCGTCGGGCGCCGCCAAACAGAAGGCGGCAATGGCCAGCGTGAATCCCACGACAGGAATCCATCGACGAGACACGACCCTACAACGTTCTGTAGAACTTGATTTGCTCATCTCAGATAATCTCCTTGCAAGACAAGATAAAGGTGTGGCCAGGCCTGATGCACCGACCATTGCTGATACGGATTGAACAGTCACCCACCTTTGCTACACACCACCCTCACCACACACCACCGACTCCGTGCCTTCACCCCTTCCTCTGCTCTTCTGCCGAGGCGAGCCGGTTCACGCTGAAAACATACCGGTATCGCAAAACAACATCGTGCGGTTTGCTCGCTTCACGCAAGCGAGCGAACCGAAATCAACCCATCCACTGCCAATCCCGGCAACGAGTTGCCACGAGTCCCCCCTTCGCTCAGCGACTCCCGTCGCCATACGTGCGTCTATCGACGCCGGAAGACTATCAGGCTCACCAGCCCGAACACCGCTAGCACCAGGCTCGTCGGCTCGGGTATGCTCAACGTCCCGTCGGCCAGACCGGCGATCTCCGTGTCGCTCAGTGCCCGGTTCCAGATTGCCAAATCGTCCACTTGGCCACCCAACACATCCGAGCCGTCTTTCCCTCCGCCGATAGTCAGGTCGTTGCACGGAACCGCACGGGTGGAGTCATCCTGGAAGACGTCGCCCGGGGTAAACGTATAGACGTAGGTGTCGTTGATGAGTTCCCATCCATTCGCCAGACCGAAGCCATCATACGAGCCGACGCCGTCAAGATAGGCCTTGATGACACCCTCGTCCTGGTCGATCACCATGGCCATGTGATGCCACTCGCCGAAGAAGGTCTCCCGGTCGATAGGCTTCCTGAATCCTATTTTTGCCCCATCGTCGCCGTGGTTGCCGCGGACGAAGATAGCGCCATCGGCCGTGATGTAGCTGGTTTTCCATCCTCCGTCTCCCGAGCTGTAGTTGGAGCCCTTGGCGACCAAGGTCGGGTTGAATCCGTCACTCTCCAATTTGAACCAATAGGAAACCGTGTAGCTGGAGTCCATGGGATCCAGTACGTCTCCATAGGTCACGTAGTCGGTTGATCCGGCACTTCCGTCAGTGAAGTCGAGGACCTTGCCGCGGGTCTCGTCGTCGATCTGCGTAACGTTACCGGCGATCGTACCGTCGTATGTACCGACGACGTCGGGCACCGTGCCGTTGGTGTTGATTTCCGTGGTGTCCTCCATGTCGCTGTACAGCGCCAAGCCGGTGAGCAACTCGGCTTGGGACGTGGCCGCCGCCGCCAGGACGAGCCCCGCGGCGATGATGATCGGAGTGGTTGCCGCGACGATGCGTGCAAGCCTGGAGCAAAAAATCATGGTACTTTCTCCTGTGCAAACGGGTTTCAAAACACTAGATGACAATCCACTGAGTAAGGTCTTACGAAAAGAAGATCAACATCGGCCCACGCTTTTTCAAGCCCGGCTTCCAGAAGCCGGACCATTACGATAGGCTTA
>CAZGRF010000179.1:4116-7288 GCA_964527825.1 uncultured Pirellulales bacterium | reverse complement strand
GTTGCGCCTCGAATCATAAACGAGGCATTCGCATTCGCTGTCAGCGTCAGCCCCGCCGCGACACACAAGACCCGCCTGAACCATCTCATGTTTCTCTCCTCACAAACGTTGCGCGTGTTCCCGCTTGCCATGACATGCGCCGCGCCCTTCCCTGACGCGGCGTGGCCCGATAATACACTGGTACATCGTATTGTACCGCCAGCGCCGCGTCGATTCCAGCACAGATTGCCGATTGGGGTACTGTCGGGGGCACTTCGTGTTTGCAGGTAGGGGGTGGCTTGGGAATGCAGGCCAAGGTCGCGGGGTCTTGCCGCCCGTGGTCGTTGGCCCCGCGTCGGTCGTTGTGACCCCCGGAGAGGCCAGATAGCCACGCGACGAAGGGAAAACGCTGGCGTCTTCGCAGGATTTGGCCTATCCTTGTGGGATCGTGCTCCCTTGTGACGACTTCGAGGAGCGCTGCGAAGGGCCTTTCACCTTGCTGGATGCAAGCCTTTCCGTATGGACCCGATGGAATGGTATAACAATATCGCGTGGGCCGCGATTATCATACAACTGATCTTCGTGTACTACGCGATCCGCAACTATCGCTTTGCCCTGGCGAAGTACAACCGGAAAACCAAGCCGGCCTATCAGCCCCGCGTCGCGCTCATCATCCCCTGCAAGGGGATCGACGCAGACTTCGACAGCAACATCCGGTCGTTCCTTCGCCAAGATTACGGTGATTACCGTCTGTTCTTTGTCCTCGGGGAGAAATCCGACCCGGCATACGAACGGCTGCGGCAGATCAAGGACGAGTCAGGCCAGGACCCGCGCGCTTGCGAGGTGAATACTCTCATCGCCGGCCCATCCACCCTGTGTAGCCAGAAGATTCACAACCTTCTGTACGTCATCAACCGCCTGCCTGACGACATCGAGGTCATCGCCTTTGCAGATTCAGACGTTTGTGTGCGTAACGACTGGCTGAGTCTGCTCGTCTGGCCGCTGCGGCGTCCGAAGTGCGGCGTAGCCACCGGCTACCGATGGTACGTGCCCACCCGGAACAACCTCGCCACGCTGGCTCTGTCGGCGGTCAATGCGAGCATCGCCCAGTTCCTGGGCAACAGTAGTTTTAACCACGCCTGGGGCGGGTCGATGGCGGTTCGAATGGCGGACTTCCGGCGTCTGGGCCTTCCGGAGACCTGGAAAACCACGCTGAGCGACGACCTGTCGCTGAGCCAGGCGGTAAAGAAAGCCGGCATGACCGTGACGTTCGTGCCCGGGTGCCTGGGCGCTTCGCGCGCGTCCACGACGTGGGGCGGGTTGTACGAATTCTGCCGCCGACAGCTCCTCATCACGCGCGTGTACGCCCCGCGCACCTGGTGGCTGGGGCTTTTTACCAGCCTGGGCTCCGCTTTCGGCTTGTGGGGTACACCCGCTTTGGCGCATTATGCCTGGACCATCGGAACGAAGCACATCGTCTTGTTCACGGCGGCCCCGGTCATCTTCTGGGTCGGTCACGTCATCCGGGCCATACTGCGCCAGGCGATGATCGTCCAACTACTGCGAGAGCACGCTTACCGCCTGAGACCGGCCGTCATTGTGGACGTGCTGGGGTTTTGGCTGTGGTCGCTGGTGCTTTTGGGTTTCATCCTCTCGTCCGCCGTGGGCCGCACTATTCGCTGGCGCGGCATCGCATACAGACTCGTCAGTCCGACGCGGACTGAGGTCATAAACGGATAGCCACAATCAACAGAGACCTATTTGGACACGAGGCTAATATGATCGACAGCGCGGGAATCTGGAAGGATGCAGCATCTGTCCGCAGGCATTCGCCCCTGGTTCACAATGTCACGAACTTGGTGGTCATGGACTTCACCGCCAACGCGCTGCTGGCGCTGGGAGCGTCGCCGGTCATGGCGCACGCACCGCAGGAGGTGGAGGAGATGGCGGCCTTAGCCGGGGCAGTCGTACTGAACATGGGCACGCTGGACGACGCCTGGATAGCGAGCATGCTGGGGGCCCTCGCCGCCGCGCGCAAGCTGGGAAAACCGGTTGTGTTCGATCCGGTGGGCGCCGGCGCCACGCGGTTTCGTACGGAGACCGCGCAGCGCATCCTGGCTGAAGGCGGTGTGTCCGTGGTCCGCGGCAATGCCTCGGAAATCGCGGCGCTGGCCGGGATGGCGGGCCGCACGAAGGGTGTGGACAGTTTGGACCAACCGCTGACGGTGGCCGCCGCCGCCGCGAATCTGCTGAGACACTGTCACGTCATTGTCATCAGCGGCGAGCAAGATATCGTCACGACGCGCGACGACCGTTGCGTGTTGGGCAACGGCTGCATGATGATGACGAAGATCACGGGCATGGGCTGCGTGGCGACCGCCGCCATCGGCGCTTTCCTAGCAGTTCAGGAAGATCCCTTCCTGGCGGCTGCTCATGCCATGGCCGTGATGGGCATAGCCGGTGAGATGGCCCACGATGCGAGCGATGGTCCCGGCAGTCTGCGGACGCAGTTCCTGGATGCACTGTACAACCTCAACGAGAATGCCATCGCGGCACGCCTGCGAGTCGAATGATGCGCAGGTTGTTCGATCCGTTCCTATATCTGGTGACCGATCGAGGCTTGGCCGGGTCGCGCGGGGTAGCCGACGTGGTACAGCGGGCAATAGGCGGGGGCGTTACACTGGTCCAACTGCGGGAGAAATCGCTGCCGTATGCAACGCTCGTCAAAGAGGCCCGCATGCTTGTAGAAATCTGCCACACGCAGGGCGTCCCGCTGATAGTCAACGACAGCATCGACGTGGCCCTTGACGCCGGCGCAGATGGGGTCCATCTGGGCCAATCGGATGAATCACCCGCAGAGGCGCGTGCCAGGCTCGGCCCTGATGCGATTATCGGGCTGTCTGTAGAGAATCTCGAGCAGGCGCGCACGGCCGCCGAGCTGGACGTCGACTACCTCGCTGCCAGTCCTGTCTTCGCGACGCCGACCAAGGTGGATACGGCCCCGCCACTGGGTCTGGAGGGATTGCGGGCGATTCGCAAGTTGTGTGACAAGCCGCTGGTCGCGATCGGCGGCATAGACGTCTCGAACGCCGCGTCGGTCCTGCGGGCCGGCGCCGACGGTATTGCCGTGGTCTCCGCTATCATGGCAGCAGTAGATCCACGCGAGACTGCCAGGGAGTTCAGCAACCTTCGG
>CAZGRF010000179.1:0-4016 GCA_964527825.1 uncultured Pirellulales bacterium | reverse complement strand
TGACACTCGGCCACGCAGATGCTGTTGCCGCTCTCGAACACGACGTCATAGCAGACAAACATTCCCTCATGTGCCTGGACCTTTTCAATGCACCCCAAAGACCGCGGCAAAACCAGCGAGCATCCTCTGTCTCTCCCGATGCTCAAGCCTACACTGGATCCTGGGGCAACCTTCGATATCGGGACGAGGGTCCCATCGACCCATACGGGCGTCTCGCCCGTGAAACACGCCCTGCCCTTGACGTCATCGGGACGCGTGAAAGTCCAGATCGGACCGGTCGTTTTTCCGCTTCCATTGACCTCATCGATGCGCCATACATACGTAGAGCCCGCGCTTAGCAGGCCTGGCTCGTACTCCGTCTCAGTCTGGTTGCGTACAAAAGGAGGCGGATTGCTGATTCCGAAATAGACATCATGTGAAAGTGCGTTCGCGCCTGGCGTCCAACTCAGCGTAGGCCGGAAGCCATAATATCGATCACCATCCGGAGGATAAGGGTTGGAGGCCTGGCCGGGCAGCCATTCCGGCGTGCGACTGGCGTAGGGCGTGCCGCCGTAGGCGCCGACGTTCACTCGACCGCCGTTCGGCCAGCGCTCGCGGAAAGAATCGGCACCAGGGTCGCCTGCATCTACGCAGGGACTTGTCACGTCGTCGAGCACCCAGACATTGTGCTCGGGCCAATACCGGCCGCGTTCGCTGCGCAGGTGATAGTCGCCATTCTCCGGATCCGCAAACAGCGGATCGTCGCTGAAGTTCCCCTCGCCCTCGGCCCCGCGCTCGATGCAGCTATACGTCGCGGTGCCTCCGTACAGATCGCTCTCGGCGTTCCCCCAGAGGATGCTGTTACTGACGTGAGGGTTCGCGCTGCGGTACGCCTCGACACCGAATGTGTTTCCCACCACCGTGACATTCGTAAGGGCAGGCGAGCTGTAAGCCGCCATGACAGCAACGTAGCTGTTCGTGATCACGAAGTTCCGCAGGGTCGTGTCCGGCCCTTCGCCCATGTAGAACGATATGGCGAACCGGTCCGGCGCCTCCAGGATCGCCGCATCGCCGGCACCCTGGACCGTGATCGCCTTGCCCTGGAAATAGAGCCGCTCGCGGTACACCCCTGGACGCACATTGACCGCGGCGCCGTTGTCGGCAACGTCAATCGCCTTCTGAATGGTCGCGAACGCCGTGCTGGGACTGCCACCGTCGTTCCAATCGCTGCCGTTGACAGCATCGACGTAGAAGGCGGACTCCGC
This sequence comes from uncultured Pirellulales bacterium, assembly GCA_964527825.1. GTDB lineage: Bacteria > Planctomycetota > Phycisphaerae > Sedimentisphaerales > Anaerobacaceae > JAFGLV01. The sequence continues at coordinate 2,772 of CAZGRF010000179.1, read as the reverse complement.
GTGAGATACGTAGATGTCCATGTACCCGCCGTCCGGCCAGGCCCCGAAATAGAACGTCTGCCCATCAGCGCTTATGCAGGGATATTCTGAGCGGCCGTCGGGCGTGTCGAAGACGGCCAGATGCTCCGACGGCCCGAATGGGGCATCGCGGGACGGACGGGTCGCTCGGAAAATCTGCGAAACGCCTGTCGGACTCGACACAAAATAAAGCGTCAAGCCATCGGGCGAAAGAGCGGCATGTCCGTCCGGCCCCGACGTGTTCAGTGGCGAGACATTCGTGACGTCCGCAAAAGGCTGCCCGACGGCCGGCCGGGTCGCCATCCAGAGGTCCCGGTCGCCCTGGCCGCCCTCGAAGTCAAGACCGTCGAATACGATGACGAGTTCATCGGCCGTCAGGGACGGATTGGCCACGTCCCCCAGAGCATTCAATTCGGAGAGATAGGCTCCCGGGGACCACGCCGCGCCTTTCGACGGCCTTTCTGCGATGCGCAATCGCCGGCGGGAGCCGCTGGTGCTGTAGTAGTACAGGCGCAGCTCATTCGGGGACACCCACGGGTGAGCAACGTGTGCTCCGCGTTCCGTCAGCGTGGTAATCTCCTGTCCCGAGTCAAAAGGCTCGAAGAGATCCGCTCGCTTGGCCTGATAGATGCGCGCGAAGCCCCCTGGGACATCGTCTCTCGAGAAGTAAAGTGTCAGACCGTCGTAGGACAAGAACGGAGCTTTGTCATGGACATCCGTATTCACCTCGTCGAGAGGCACCGGTTCCCTCCATGCGGCAACATCAGAAGCTGCCGCGTAGGACACGTAGATATCTCGCGTGGCTCTGTCCTCGCCTGTTTGATGCAAGAAGTACAGAGCCGAGCCGTCACTGGCCAGGTAGGGTTGGGAGTTGTATCCGTCGGGCATGTCTAAGGCCGACAGAGGCACCGGATATCCAAAGGGTTCGTTGCGGGCAGCCCGCTCGGCCTTGAACAACTGTCTCGTACCGTTACGATCCGACGCAAAATAGAGATGAAGCCCGTCGGGCGAGATGTATGGCCCCAACTCATTCACGGATGTGTTCGCAGCCTCTATGTTCCGGACATCTGCAAAAGGCGAGAAGCGGTCATCGCGCTCGGCTATCCACAAGTCGTAACCACCGTGCCCTCCGGGGATATCACTACCACCAAAGACAAGGATCAATTCGTCGGCAGTCAGCCGAGATATTTGGAGCCGGCTGCCAAGCATGTTCAACTCCGGGATGGCCGCCCCTTGTGGCCAGGAAGCCTCAGCCGAATCTCGCTCGGTAACCATGAGCATGCATCGTCCGTCCATCTGTACCGTGTAGTACATGCGCAGATTGTCCGGCGAGACCCACGGGCACAGCAGATGCCCCGCCGACGAGTTGAGTGGGCCCGGCACTTCCTCGGCCACCGTGAACGGTCCCTGCGGCTCAGCACGCGTCGCCTGGAAGATCCGCCCGTCATAGAAGTCCGGGGCTCGGAGCCTCGTGAAATACAGCGTCAACCCGTCGTAGGACAGGAACGGGCCCCACTCCTCCGCGTTATCAAGGTTTGCCTCCGTTACAGGTACAGGCCGCGTCCATTGAACCACTTCCGAAGCACTCGCCACCTCCGCACAAGGGTTAAGCAGGCAACACAGAGACAATGCAGACGTCCAATAGCTCAACTTCTTCATTTCTACCTCTCCCTGCGGAACCGCACACAGATCGCTTGCCAAGGAGCTCGATGTCCGCTGGTCACATCAACAGTTGACCTACGCCGCATCTTCTCGCTCTTGGTTCGATTTGATTCTACCACACCAAGGCTTCATGTCAACACAAAAAGACAACGCGTGAAGAGGGGCCCGGGCCTACTGGGCCGACGCCAGAACGACAAGCCAAGGGGTGTCCCTTGCCAGGTTTCGAGCCGAGGCTGAGGTCTGAAATGAAAGACGGGAATCCCGCCAAGAGTCAACCTTGCCCAATGGGGAGGACTGCAATACATCAAGCCAATCGCCGCCATGAGCGATGCGTTGGAGAAGACCACCAGGGAGAAGAACACGGCTGCGGTCGCGTCAACGCTGCAAAGCGCCGAGAGACCAACGAGCGTGAACTCCCTCACTCACCAGCGGGGTATCCCGAAGCCCTTCAGATGCTGGAAGACTATGGCTGCACGAACTCCCGACAGCGTTGCTCCAGCGCTGCCACGTATTGCCGGTGGTGATCCTGATTGTGAATGTGCTCGGGGTCGAAGTTGGTATGGACTTCGCCGCCGCCAAAGCCCACGGTATTGAGCATCTTTCTGACCCCCTCGAATCGTATTCTCTCCTTGTTGCGGACCCATCCGTCGACGAAGACGACCGGCGTCCCCATCGCCAGGCAGGGCAGGGCGCAGTGCAGTCTCGAAGTCACGACCAGCCTGGCGTTCTGATAAAGCTTCAGATAACGATCCGCCAGATCGAAGCGGGATTCCTCGGTCGGGTAGTCACGAGCCGACTGCCGATGCTGAATGCGAATGGCAGAATCGATCAGCTCATCGCTGAATACCTTTCGCAGCAGCTTGCGCCGGCAGCCGATGAAATGCCACTTGTGCAGGACATCGACGAAGTAAACGTCCGTACCAGGTCGATGAGTATAGCTCTGGCCCAGGGTCAACGTGAGGCAACTGGAGAAGTAACAGTCAATACCCTTCTCTTGCAGTACCTTCAGTGTGAACGTGTCCCGTGCGCCAACGCGATGCTGCTTCAGATATGCGACCCCCTTGTCATCGAGCAGTGTAGCGGCGGCGCGCT
>CAZGRF010000178.1:0-7298 GCA_964527825.1 uncultured Pirellulales bacterium | reverse complement strand
GTTTCATTATTGACTAATTGCATTCTATGGGATAACACGCCTCAGGAAATAAAGCACAATGATACTGACTCAATAACCAAGGTATCTTACAGCGACATTGAAGGAGAGTGGCCTACCGGAGAAGGCAACATTGATGAAAATCCAAGATTTGCCGATGCTGAAAATGATGACTATCATCTCAAATCACAGGCAGGCCGATGGGACAGGGGCAGCCAAAGCTGGGTATGTAATACCGAAACGAGTCTTTGTATTGATAAAGGTGATCCGCTTTCACCAGTAGGTGATGAGCCGGAGCCAAACGGCGGCCGGATCAACATGGGCGCCTACGGCGGCACCGCCGAGGCCAGCAAATCCTTCTGACGCAGACTTGCTTGATAGAGCTGGCTATGCCTCCGCTTCACTGATTGGGCGGCACGGAGGCTCGTTGGCAATGGATGTACGGACATCGCCTTCGATCCCCTTTGGACACATGACGCGTCGAGCACGTCCTACGGCTTGAGGCGGGCTTGGACCTTGTCGGAGGTCAGTTCGCGCAGAGCGTCAGCAGCGATCCAGCGGGCGGCCTTGGTGTTGAGCGCGCGGATTTCCCGGGCGGCTTGGATGGCGAGCTTGTTGAGACGCCGGTTGCGTTTGCCGATCTGACGCAGAGCCCAGTTGACGGCCTTCTTGACGAAGTTGCGCTCGTCGCCCGCCTGCTGCTTGATGTAGGGCAGGAATCTCTCGAAGCATTCATCCGGCGCCTTCTTGTCGTGTACCGCCAGGGCCGCCATGAGGACAAAGCCCGCCCTCTTGACGTACTCTTCCTCGCGCCGGGTCCACTTGACGGCCTTGTCCCAGGCATAAGGCGTCTTGTCGAAGAGGGAGCCGCAGGCCGCATCGCACACGGCCCACGAATCGAAGTCCCTGGCCCAGCGCTCCATCTGCGCTTGCGTGACCTTGGCGGGGTCGTCGATCAGCGTCGCCAGAGCGCGGGCATCGTGAACGCCAGTGCGCCACAACTGGGCGGCGAGTCTATGGTCCGTGCCGATTTCTTTGGCCAGCTTTCGCAACGCCGGGGCAGAGACACCCAGGATGTTGGCGACATTGACCCCGAACCGAGCCGCCCCCTCGACAGCCTTGGGATCGCCCAGCGACCTCAACTTCTCCACGATCTCCTGCAAGGTCTTGCCTGACATCGACCACTCCTTGTCAGATGGAGACGCAAGATATTGCGTCTCTACGGCGAACCTTATAGCGATTCGATCGCCGTTTGCCAAGAGCGGTTGTTGTTTAGGCCTTCGGCGGAATGTTCAAAGCCCCCGAAAGAGATTGTCCTGGTCGTACTTGGCCTTGACGGCACGCAGTCGTTTGTAGTTGCTCCCGTATGCGCCGTGCAGAAGCTTGTCACTGTCCTCCATGTATCCCGAGAAGTTCAGATAGGAGCCGTGGGCAAACCGCTGCATATCGTCGAAGACGCCATGTGTCCAGGCGATATTCTCTTCGGACCGCGCGGGGTCCGTCCAGTTGGACTCGAGGGCGAGCATGTATTGCGCATGGATCGGCGCGGCGAACCACACTTGGGGCCCCACCGGAAACGGGTTCACCGCGGCGGCAAGGCCCTGGGCGGATGGCAGTCGAGGCGGGAACCATCAATCGTCGCCTGTAGCGCAGCGCTGTATCCATCCCGTCACTCGATGTCATCCGCCCGGCAGCACCACCCTCCTTACCGTCAGCAAGAACTCTGACCGCACACCACACCCGAGTCGTTATCCCATGAGGTTTCGAACGGACACGCCGCAGAGTATCCGAGCGCTCACGACATTCACTTCGGTTCGACCTGAACGTCAACCTTGGTGCCGTGAGTAAGAGTGTCGAGCACGGGCGAGTATTCAACCAACCGTCTGAGCCGTTCCAGGTTCTCGGCATCCGTCTTGACCTTGATCTTGACACGGATGTCGGTGTAGCCCCTGGACACATCATCGGACAAACCCAGGAAGCCGCGTAGGTCAAGGTCGCCCTCAAGCTCAGATTCCAACGCTTCAATGTGGATCCCACGAACGGCCGCGTGGGCCACCATCCCCGTCGTTATGCACCCCGCTAGGGCGTGCAGCAGGTGTTCGAGCGGGTTCGCGGCTTCGTCCCTGCCCGCGAGAACCGGAGCCTCATCTGCATGCAGCTCAAACGGTGGCGTGTGCTCCATCTCCTGCTTGGCCCCGTAGAAGCCGGTGATTCTGGTGCGATTGTGATTGCCGCTGATCCACTTGTTGCTGGCGCGGAACGTGCACTTGGCCAGCCCCGGGTCTTCCTCAATCGCATGCACGGTAGCCTGGAGGACATCCAGATCGATACCGTTCACTCTGTTGATGGTTTGTTGCTCTGCCATGATAGTCACCTCCATGTTCTCAACTGAAGGCCGGCCATGAATGACCGGCACCACGATGTCATGCCCGCAATCTTACGCTTGCACTGAACGGTACGATCTCAACTCAGCCGAGTTCTTGGAAAACCACAGAAAACCTGTGGGCATAATGGGATTTGGTGTCAACGCACAGCAGGAGCTTTCCGACGGGCCAGACCGTCGGAACCAGACCGATTTCCACAGAGGTGATTAGCGCCAAGTCCGCGTCTAGTGCTTGAAGTGGCGTTTGCCGGTGAAGACCATTGCGATGCCGTGTTTGTCGGCGGCCGCGATGACTTCGTCGTCTTTCTTCGAGCCACCGGGCTGAACGATAGCCGCGATGCCGGCCTTGGCTGCGTTGTCCACATTGTCGGGGAAGGGGAAGAAGGCATCGGACGCCATTACGGCATCCTTAGCCTCGGCGCCAGCCTGCTTCATGGCCAGAAGGCCCGACTCCACGCGGTTCATCTGGCCGGCACCGACGCCGAGGATGCGTTTGTGCTTGGCTAGGATGATCGTGTTGCTCTTGGTATGCTTGGCGACAAGCCACGCTACGCGCAGATCGTCGAGCTGTTCGGGCGTGGGCTTGGCCCGGGTCGGGTAGGTTAGGGCCGCGGGTTCCCAACCAGTCAGGTCGCGCTCCTGCAGCAACAGCCCGCCAATGATGCAGCGCGCATCGTATTCGCCGGTGTTGATTTCGGCGCGGTCAATCGGACCGGTCTCGATGAGACGGACCCGGCTACCCCAGGTCTTGAGGGTCCGCATGATCTCGACGGCATCGTCGTCGAACTGAGGCGCGATGACCACCTCGGCAAAGAAGCCGCTCGCGCCCAAGGCCTTGCCGAATCGGCTGTAGGACTCCATGATGGTTCGGGCCAATTCGACCTCCACCTTGCGATTGAGCGCGATGATTCCCCCGAAAGCGCTGACGACGTCGCCTTCGTACGCCTTGCGATAGGCAACGCAGATGTCGTCGTCAATGGCGCAGCCGCATGGATTGAGGTGCTTGACGACGACGGCGGCGGGTTCATCGAATTCTTTGACCAACTCGAAGGCCGCGTCGGCGTCGAGTAGATTGTTGAAGCTGATTTCGGTGCCGCCCTCCAAGAGCTTGCCGTTGCAGACGGACGGTTCAGCGCTGGGGGCAAGCTTGTACAGGGCCGCGGTCTGGTGGGGATTCTCTCCGTAACGGAGGCCCATTCCTTTCGTCAAGGCAATCGACACGCGGTCCGGATATTCAACGCCCCCTTTGTCGTTGAGGTACCCGGAAATCGCGGCGTCATAGGCAGCGGTCAGCCCAAAAGCAGCACGCGCCAGCTCGGCACGCAAATTGTCGGTGACGGCGCCGTGGTTGCTGCGCATCTGCTCAATCACCTGCGAATACTGACGGGGGTTCGTGACCACGGTAACGTACCTGTGGTTCTTGGCAGCCGAGCGAATCATGCTGGGCCCACCGATGTCGATGTTCTCGATGGCCTCCTCCAGTGTGCAGTCAGGACGGGCGACCGTGGCCTCGAAGGGATAGAGATTGACACAAACCAAGTCGATCGGCTCGATGCCGTGCTGGGCCATCGCGCTGGTATGCTCCTTCTTGTCTCGCAGACCCAGCAGCGCGCCATGGATCTTCGGGTGAAGGGTCTTTACCCTACCGTCCATCATCTCGGGAAAACCGGTGACCGAGTCGATGCTCACAACCTTGAGCCCGGCCTCAGCAAGCTTCTTGGCCGTGCCGCCGGTGCTGATGATTCTGACGCCGAGTTGCGCGAGTGCCTTGGCAAAATCGACGACCCCAGTCTTGTCTGAAACGCTAATCAGAGCGGTCTTGATTGTGACGTTCATCTTGAATCCTTCTCCTTTGGTCTGCCGTTGGCCCCTCTTGGGCCGGTGTTCGGTTGCATGAAAGTGCGCGGCGGTTCACCTCCTACGGCGCCGGCCTCAGGCAGGCGACGTGACCTTGATCGTCGGCGACATAGATATTGGCGTCAGCCGTATTGCTGGCGTACTTCGTCACAGGCGAGAGATTGACCCAATAGAGCTGCTTGCCCGTCGCATTGTCCATGACGGCCAACGTGCCGACCTTTGTGGCGACATAGGCCCTGCCATCCGCCTCGGCCAGGAGATCGACCCCTTCCGGCAGGAACCACAGGGCCTCGCCGGAACGCCTGTCGATAGCAGTCAGACCCCGACCAATGGCATACTGATAAACCACTGCTGCCGTGACGCGAGGCTCACGGTCGAGAATGGCCTCCGTCTGGTATCTCCAGACCATGTTGGCCCTGGCCGCGCCCATCATGTCCACTCGGTACACGTTCGTATCCTTCGCGGCGAAGAAAAACGAGCGACCGTCCCTAATCACCGGTCCGGCTATCGCCCCGGCAGCATCGAATTGCCAAATCTTCTTGGGTACATCCGCCATCAGGGCAATCAGGTTGCCGGCATCGGTACCCAAAACGGCCATGTCCTCATCGGCAAGAACCGAAGTAATCAGCGAATCGGTGTTGGCGGCGACCTGGAAAATCCGAACCATGTCCTTGGTACGAAAGACATGAAGCCGGCACCCGGCCGTACTGACATAAAAGAACCGGCTGTTTCGTACTGGCGGCGCGATGATGCTTAATTCGAGGTCGCTGATCCGCTGCTGAGCACCGCTGTTCTTGTCGAACTCCACGAGTTGATTGTCGACCACGGCGATCAGGCAATCATCGTATGGGACCCACCCAAGTATGGGGAAGCCCGCCGGGGCAACGGAGCGGCTGAAAACCACACGCCCGTCCCCTCGGTCAAGCGACCACACATAATTCTGATTGGAGCGCGCGTATAGCCGATCCTCCAGCACGATCACCGTGTCGAACTGTTCCGCCTGCTTGACCGCGAGAGTCTGTTGCCAGACGAGGCTAAGCTGAGCATGGCTCAACATGTCTTTGGATAGAGGCCAGGACGACACCTCAGCGGACGCGGCGCCAGCTCCGAGGAGACAGGCCACCACAAGCAGCCATGCTTTCTGTGGCGATATGCTTCGCATTTTCCATACCCTCGCAACAAGAGAATCTTCGGTAGTTGTAGGGCCGGCCTTCCGCCTGTGCACGGGTCAAGGACCCGCCCCACTCATATCGACTACGGTTGCAGCGTTGTCCTCAACTCCAATCGGGGGAGAGTGCCAACCATCTACCCTACGGCGATTCGACATACTCGGCCAAATCGACGTTATGTTCAGCCTCGAACTTCTGCATCTGCTCGATGCGTTCGATGTCGTCCTGGATGCGGTGAACCAGCTTGAAGATGTAAGGCTTGCCGGCCAAGCGATTGCGCAGATCGTCAAGCATGGGCTCCCACGAGCCGCCGTACAACTGCGCCTTTAGAGCTACGAGCATTCGGTGCTCAGCGCTCAGACGGCCGACATAGTCGGCCACAGCCTTGTCGATGCTCTCTTCCGCACTGTTGTTGGTGCTTTGGGCTGGCTCAGGCATAAGTCGCGACCTCGCCGTCTCGGCACACACTGCGCCGGAGAACGTCAGGCGAATCGTAACGCTCGCCGTGAGAGAATTCAACACATTTTCCCAGACTCACTGAGATAATCCCGGTGGGCTTGTCCATCTTGAGGCAGGGAACGATCTGCGTGGCGCCTTGGCCAAGAACTCTGGGGTCCAGTTACCCTCGACCGGGCAACCTCGTGACAGCCGGTCAATCGCCAGACGGCATGGCACGGCACTGGTCGAAGAACGGTGTCGTCTGGGTCTGCACACAGTGGGCCGCATAGAGATACATGGCGGCCGACCAGGTCTGCCAATCCTCGCCTTGGGGCGTACCGTCCTGGGCTCGGTGCCACTCGTTGAACCCAAACTCGACTTGGGCCTCGCGAGGCCGACGAATCAACTCCGTCAGGGCCAGCAGCCGGCGCTCGGCCAGCCGGTACCGCCCGGCGGCAACGAGAGCAGCGACATAGAAACCGCAAATGAAGGGCCAGATACCACCGTTATGGTACTCTCCCGGCTGATTGTACTTCTGGTAACGCGGCAGCCAGTCCGGGTCCTCCGGCCGGACGTACGGGAAGAAGTTGGGCGGCAGATCCACCGCCAAGTCCTCATTCCTCCTCAACGCCGCACATTCGGTCTCAATCCATGTCACCAGATGGCTGGCGCGCGTGTGGGAGGCAATTCCCGACACAACGGCCAGGCTGTTGCCCAACAGATCAAAACGCTCGCTCCGATAGACCTTGTACGACCACATCGCATAGTACGGCTTGTACCGCATGACCAACCCCTCATGGACGTGGCGATGCTGCCGCTCACCCGTGACGGTGAAGCGCTCCATCATCTCCCGAAGCACGCCGGCCCGTTCCGGTTGTCCCAAGAGACGCAGCGCCGCGTACAGCACGGTGTTGACGTACAACCCATAGCCGAGCACCCACTGCTCGTCGCGCCAGTCGCTGGTCGGCAACTGCGCGACCAGGACGCGGTCCGAAGGGCTGCGGTACTGCATCCAGGTCAGAGACTTCTGCACGGCCTCGTCCAGGAAATCGCTTTGACCCGTGACTGTCCGGAACAGCGCCGCCGCCAGCAGAAACAGCGGTGTCGTGTCGCTTGCCCCGCGATCTTCCGGATCGTGCACGAGCGAGGGAATATGCCCCAACGGCGTCTGGTTCTTGGCCAGGACTTCAAGCATACGCCGCCACGCCTTGACGAGCTTGTCATTGCCGGAAACAAGCACGCCGAGCGACGCAATCATCAGATCACGGGTATACGGCTCAGGGTAGCCCCATCCGGCAGCTCGGGGCAGACCGCGGAACGGCCCGTGAAGGTTGTGGAGCAGAACGCCGACGGCGGCAGCTTTCGCACGATCGATGAGCTTCCAGTCAGGCGAGGCCATATCAGGAGATTCCAAGCCTGTTCCGGATGATTTCAACGAATCGCTTGGCGACAAC
>CAZGRF010000177.1:0-7318 GCA_964527825.1 uncultured Pirellulales bacterium | reverse complement strand
GCACGGCATTGCCGGCGATCTGGAGCTTGTTGCCGCTGATCGTAAAGCTCGGCCCCACGCTGTAGAGTGTAGAGCGCCAATCTCGCCACTCATGATAGAGCAATACGCTTTCCTCCACGCGCAGATCGAATGTGCAGCGTGTTGTCCCTTTGCTGTGATTGGGCGAGTAGACCAGGTGCGGATTATACGAATACCGCAAGCCCTCGGCATCGGTGAACTTGAGGCTGCGTGCGCCCGCGGCGGCGGTTTCGTCCGTCACGGCGATGGAGTCGCCCTTGCCTTCGACGTGAACCTGATCGGCACGCGGCGGTTGGCCGACTTCTGTCGTCTCGAAATTGTCATTGACCAGGACCGGCGGCGGGTCCGGCGGCAGTTCCGGGGCCGGATACACCACGTCGCCGGCCTTCTTGATCCATTCCAGGTTGCCGTAGACGCCCGCCTGTGTGTAATCGAATGGCTTGAAGCCGACCTTCAAAGCAGGCGAATCAGCTTTGAGATGAAAATCGTGATTGTTGGGATCGACAAAGAGCGGGTCGGCAATGACAGAGCTCCTATCGTAGCTCTTTTCGCGCCACTGCTCCAGCGACATGCCAACGAAATCGAAGGGCTGGCCCGCCGCGTTCCAATAGCAGTTGTTGTCCATCTTGATCTGGACCTTGGCCCACGGGCCGGACAACAGGGGGCCGGTCTTCCAGTAGACGATGTTGTTCTCGAAGGTAAACGACAGATGCTCCTCGACGCGCGTGGCCTGGACCTGGTGGAGCATGCTGTTGATCATGATGTTGTTGCGGATGATGTTTTCCTTGCCGTAGTGCTGGTGGAAGCTGCCGGTCTTGGTGTCGTAGACGAGGTTGTTCTCCATCACGATCCCCGTGCTGCCCTCATCGGTGTAGAGGCCCCAGCCGCCGTAGGAGTAGGCGTAGATATCGTGAAAGATGTTGTTGGCCACGACGGTTCCCTCGGAGGGACCAAGGGTGTAGATGCCGCCCATGTCACTGAGCACCCACCAGCCCAGATGATGCACGTGGTTGAAGCTGATGTTGTTGCGCTTGGCAAGGCTGTCGGAATACCCCCAGCGCCAACCGACGGACAGGCCCGTGTAGTAGAAGTCTGCGATCTCATTGTGGGTCACATCGTTGTCGCCACTCTGGCCGATCCAGACACCGACGGCCGACGTATAGACCCTGCCGCCGGCGCGGATGATGTTGTTATTGACCGTGATGTGGCTGGTGCGAGACGATTCATCGCTGCGAATCTGGCCCTCGCCGATGCGGACACCGCCGGCTCCAAGATCGTGCAGATAGCACTGCTCGATGCGGCAGTCGCGGCAGCCCTGGCGGAACCACACGCCGTAGGTCGCGGTATGGCCGATCTCGCACTCCTCCAGCGTGACATAGCGAGCGCCGTCGGCCATGATCGCCGCCTCCGTGGCGTAGGCAGCTTGGTGGGGGGCATAACCCGAACGAGGCAACAACTCTTGGTTGTGCTGGAAGGTCAGGCCCTTGAGACTAACATGCTCGATGAACTTGCCGGCTTCCGGCTCACCGGCGAAGACGACAAACTTCCTGGCGTAGGCCGCGACGACCTCGGCCTTCGTCATATCCTCATCGGGCAACGGTTTGTAGGACAGGACGCCATCGCGGCTGAGGAACCATTCGCCGGGCGCGTCCAGCGCCGTCCTGACGTTCTCCAAATGGAACCGCGTGTTGGCGGGCCAACCCGAGTAGCTCTTCAGCCGCTCGCCTGTGGTAATGAGCGTGCCATTTCCGAAGTCGGCGCCCGTCAGATAGCGACGGGTGATGCACCATTTATGATAGGCAACCAGCGTGACATCGCGAAGCTCCGCGGCGCCGAGGGCCCGCAGAGGCACCAGGGCATCCTGCCGAACGTTGGTAGTGCGCAGGAACTGGTCCGCCTGTCCCTCGATAGGGACCTCGGAGGTATCGCCCATGTAATGATACCACTTGTTCGGCGTTCGCGCACGGACGGCGCGTCGGCCGTTGACGAATAACTGCTCGAAATACCACTCGCCGGCGGCCACCGCCGGCAGATGCACGGTCCAGAGACCATCCGCGCTGGCTGCGAAACCTGCGATGATCCGGCCGCCGCTGAAGATGGGTCTAGCGCCGGGTGCGGCTTCGTAGGAGACGGGGGCCTTTTCCGTGCCGCTGTCGGCCGGCGTCAGGATGAACGGCTCGCTCAACGCGTAGCGCCCATCAGCAATGACTACGCGCACAGGTTCCGACAACGCCGCCTTGGCCTTCTCTTCACGGATCAGATCGCGGGCCTGCTCCAGCGTCGCGACCGGCCCGTCCGGCGAGACGTTGATCGTTATCCCCCGGCCCAGGCTCGGCGCAAGACCGCCGAGGGCTATTGCCCACGCAAACAGCGCCGCGGCGCAGCATGATTGCCTCATTGAAGTGCCTCCTGTCAGCGCTTGCTTCGTATACAGATGGCTCCGGAACCCAAGCCTCCTGGTTCCATGAGAGCACGCGTCCCTTTGCGCCTATGCTGTCTCTCGGATTGGATGCCCACTTTCATGCCGACACTATAACGTCGCTGTCCGTGTCAAACAAGCTATAGGTCTCACTCGCGGCTTCACTCGAACAGTTGTCCGTGGCGATGCATGTCGAAGGGCCTTGCCGTGCGTGAGCGTTTCTGATATCATACACAGAACAGGTCTCCGGATCGTGGGTGACAGATCAGCTATTCACGTATGGTGTTCTCAGAATGGGCCGAATCCGACTGCAGTCGCCTGGGCCAAATGCAGCCGAACCATTTCCTGGCGTTTTGCTCCTCGCGGCGCTGCTGTTTCTGGCGACCGGCCTGACCCAGGGCCGTGACTTTTTCGTCTGCCCAGGCCGCTGTGGCGGCGGTGACGGTTCTCTCGACAATCCCTTCAATACGGTCGAGAGGGGGGTGCAAGAGGCGGAGGCGGGAGACACGGTCTTCTTGGGCGAGGGCATCTATGACTGCGCCGACACCATCCGCCTCGACAGAAGCGGCACGCAGGAGCATCCTATCACGCTGCGCGCTTATCGGGACGAGGAAGTGGTGCTGGATTTTCGGCGGGTCGGCTCCGGCGACAGGGGCATCAATCTAAAGGGCGACTACTGGCATATCAAGAGCCTGTACATCCAACACGCCGGGGACAACGGGGTCATTGTCTACGGCTCGCACAATGTTCTTGAGCAGCTCGTCACGCGCGAAAACGGGGACTCGGGGCTCCAGTTGCACACGGGTGCTGCTTACAATCTGGTGCTCAACTGCGATTCGTACCTCAACTACGACCCCGGAAACCACGGCGAGAACGCCGACGGCTTTGCGGCCAAGTTCAGTCTCGGCGAAGGCAACACGTTTGTGGGCTGCCGGTCCTGGAGCAACTCTGATGACGGGTACGACTTCTGGGAAGCAGGCAGCGGTGTCATCGTGGACGGTTGTTGGGCCTTCCGCAACGGGGTGAATGTCTGGAGCGACACGTTGTACGCCGGTGACGGCAACGGCTTCAAACTGGGCCACGGGAATGGCGGGCACGTGTTGCTCTCGTGCGTGGCCTACGATCATCCCCATCATGGTATCGACGTCAACGGCAATCTCACCGGGGTCCTGGTCTGCAACTGTTCCTGCGCGATGAACGGGGGCCAGGAATTCTATTTCGACGAACACTCCGACGCCCATGTGTTGCGGAACAACGTCTCCTATCCAGGCTCCGTGGTAGTGTACGCGGAGATCGACGACAAATGCAATTCCTGGAATGGCTTCACCGTCGATGACAGAGATTTCGCGAGCCTGGACCCCAATGGGATCGATGGCCCGCGCCGCACCGACGGTGGGTTGCCCGGACTGAGCTTCCTGCGGCTTGCCTCGACAAGTTCGCTGATAGACGCCGGCGTCGATGTAGACCTGCCTTTCCAGGGCACGGCGCCCGACCTCGGCGCCTTCGAGCGTCTCGACGGCGATTGTGAGCCTGACGGCGACATCGACGGCGCCGACCTGCAGTGCCTGACCTCCAACTGGCTGAATGCGAGCGGAAGGCCCTACTGTGCTGCGGATTTCAACCGCGATGGCCGCGTGGACCTGCGCGACTTCGGCAAAATGGCCACCAACTGGCGAACACATTGATCTCGGCATTCGCGGCCGTCGACTGGCCCAACGCGCACATAGGAACAGTCATCGCTGCGAGACAAGTCGCTTTTCGTGATTACTCGGCGTTAGCTTTTCGGCAGCCTTGACGGGGCTGCTACCCGCGCATAGAATGACCACCTTTGATTCGGTCCGCCGTGCAAGAGGCGGCTGAGGGCCGTGCTGTTCTCGCTCGGGTGCAAGCAAAGGGCGCAATGGTATGATTCACGTCAACGAGGACTTCTTGAAGCTCCGTGCGGGGTACCTGTTTCCGGAAGTCAGCCGGCGGGTCCGCGCGTTCAAAGCGGCCAACCCAAACGCGAACGTCATTAGCATGGGTATCGGTGATGTGACGCAGCCGCTGGCCCCGGCGGTAGTCGAGGCCATGCACCGGGCGGTGGACGAGATGGCTCGGCCCGAAACCTTCCACGGATATGATGACGACGGTGTCGGGTACGAGTTTCTCCGCAGGGCGATTGTCGAGCACGACTTCCAGGCCCGCGGGGTGGAAATCGATCTGGACGAGGTGTTCGTCAGCGATGGGGCTAAGCCCGACACGGGCAATATGCAGGAGGTTTTCGGCAGAGACAATGTGGTAGCCGTGGCAGACCCGGTGTATCCGGTCTATGTTGATACGAACGTTATGGCAGGCCGGACCGGACCGGCCAACGACCGCGGGCAGTACGAGGGAGTTGTCTACATGCCCGCGACCGCGGCGAACGGTTTTGTGCCGAAGGCGCCGCCGCAGCCGGTGGATATGATCTACCTGTGCTTCCCGAACAATCCGACCGGGGCTGTGGCGGCGAAGGACGACTTGGCCAAGTGGGTCGATTACGCCCGCCGAACCGAAGCGGTTATTCTCTTCGACGCTGCCTACGAGGCGTTTATCTCCGATCCTGATGTGCCCCATTCGATCTACGAGATCGACGGCGCCCAAGAGGTGGCCATCGAGTTCCGCAGCTTCTCGAAAACGGCAGGCTTCACAGGCGTCCGCTGCGCCTACAGCGTCGTGCCCAAGGCACTGCGCGCCTATACAAAGGCCGGCGCTGCCGTCGAGGTCAACCCGATCTGGAAACGGCGTCACTGCACCAAGTTCAACGGTGTTTCCTACGTCACCCAGGCGGGGGCGGCGGCGGTCTACACACCGCAAGGTCAAAAGCAGATCCGTCGGACAATTGACGTCTACATGACCAACGCCGCGCTGATTCGTGAGACGCTGACCAAGCTGGGCTATGAGGTCCACGGCGGCGTCAACGCCCCGTACATCTGGCTGAAGACGCCCGACGGGATGGGATCGTGGGATTTCTTTGACCGGCTGCTGGAGAAAGCCAACGTGGTGAGCACACCAGGTGTCGGGTTCGGCGCTGCTGGCGAAGGCTACCTCCGCCTGACCGCATTCGGCACGCCCGAGAATGTCAAGGAGGCGTTGGAGAGATTCGCGACGCTGTAGCGACGCGGCGTCGGCACGGGACAGGGGATGCACTTGGACCTCCGCGCAGAGCTTATCATTGTTCCGGCTGTCACGATGTGCTTGGGTGTTGGCGTTCCGGCTGCTGAACCGGCGACGGGGATCTTTGAGTCCGTCAATGTTGACGGACAAGGGCGGATAGCGCTCTCGCTGGCACCACGTGCGGCCCGCATTCTCATCGGACCGACCCGGTCGGCAGAGAAGAAGGGCCTATGATGGCGGGACCGCCGGATTCACGAACGAAGACAGTATGCAGGCTAAGGTGCTAGGCCAATGGGAACGCCGACCACGGCATACGTTGGATTGGGCAGCAATCTGGGCGACCGACAGCGGGCCATCCGGGATGCTTTGGACGCGCTCGCCAGGACCGTTGGCATCGACGTCGCCCGCGTCAGTGAGGCTAAGGAGACATCGCCGTTGGGAGACGCGCCCCAGCCAGACTACTTGAATGCCGTGGCTGAGATCACAACCACGCTGGCGCCGGAAGAGTTGCTGGGGTCCCTCAAGCGCGTCGAGGATCTGTTGGGCCGCGTACGCCGTGAGCGGTGGGGCCCGCGCGCTATCGATCTGGACTTGCTGCTGTACGGCCGGCAGAATATCCGCCTGCCCGATCTGATCGTGCCCCATCCGCAGATGCACCTGCGGTCGTTTGTGCTTGACGGTCTGTGTCAATTGGATGCGGGCCTGGTCCATCCGCTGCTCAAGGTACCCGTGGGTGAACTCGCTGCACGTGTGGCAGGCGGCAGTTTTGCGCTCGATTCGAGTGCGCCGCAACTCGTGAGCGTTGCCGGCCTGATCGGCGTGGGCAAGACCACGCTCGTTAACCGGCTGGCGCCGGCCCTGGAGGCTGAGGTCCTGCTGGAGCCCTACGATACGAACCCCTTCCTGCCCGAGGTCTACGCAGGCAAGTCCGAGCTGGCGCTGGATTCCCAATTGTACTTCCTGGTAGGCCGGGCGGGGCAGCTTGATCCGGACGCACTGTCGTCAGGCAGAGTGGTCTTGACGGACTACCTGTTCGAGAAAGAATTGATCTATGCTCGGCGTCTGCTTGATGCCGAGCAATTGAGGCTGTATGAGCGAATCTACCCGGCGTTCGTAGACGGGGTGGCGGTGCCGACGCTGGTGGTCTATCTCCAGGATGCGCCGGAAAACTGTCTGGAGCGGATTCGCAGGCGCAATCGGCCCTACGAGCAGCGGATCGAGTTGAGCTTTCTCGAAGCGCTCCGCGCCGACTATGAGCAGCTTCTCGCTGGGTGGAAGAAGTGCCCCGTTGTGCGACTGCCGGCCGGCAAAGTCATTCTGGATGATGAAGCCTCGCTTGCGCACCTTGCGCTGCAGGTCAAGGCTTACGTTGCCGCAAGCGAGCACTCGATCGTAGGGTAGCACATACTTGTGATGGCAAAGTGAGGATGCAGGTCGCGCGAACGATACATGAGATCAGGCAGTGCGTCAGCCAGGCGCGTGCCGCAGGTAGGACCGTCGGTCTGGTCCCGACGATGGGATCGCTCCACGTTGGGCACGTCTCGCTCATCAAGGCGGCTGCCAAGCGGTGCGACCATGTTGTTGTGAGCATCTTTGTCAATCCCACGCAGTTTGGGCCGGATGAAGACTTCGAGGAATATCCGCGACCACTCGAAAGGGACCTGGACATCTGCCGCCAGCATGGCGTGTATGCGGTTTTCGCACCGGACTCGGCTGGGATGTACCCGCGCGAGAACCTCGCATGGG
>CAZGRF010000176.1:0-7353 GCA_964527825.1 uncultured Pirellulales bacterium | reverse complement strand
GTGATGGGCATCTCACCGGTGATTGCCGGGATGGTCTTCCTGATCACCCGGATATTCGACGCCGTCAACGACCCGATGATGGGAGCGATCGCCGACCGGACCAACACGCGATGGGGCAAATTCAGGCCATGGGTTCTGGGCAGCGCGGTACCTTTCGGCGTCATCGGCGTCCTGATGTTCACGAACCCCGACCTCAGCGCCTGGGGGAAGATCATCTATGCCTTTGTCACTTACAATCTCATGATGATGATCTACACCGTCAACAACGTTCCCTATTGTGCGCTGACGGGCGTTCTGACCGGCAATAACGCGGAGCGCACCAGCCTAGCCTCTTACCGGTTCATGCTTGCGATGATCGCGTCCTTCGTCGTTCAAAGCTTCAGTATTCCGCTGGTGAACTATCTCGGCGTCGATAACAAGAGCATCGTACAGGCCACTGTCCAGGCCGACCAGCTCATTATCGCCCCCCAGAAGCCGGGACTGGCCAGGATCGTTGTTCGCGCCGATGATGGGAAGGGCAATGTCACGGAGAGGGAATTCTATACGAAAGTGACCAAACCTGTTCCGGAGTCCCCGACGCTGAGGACAGCGTTGGCTGATCTGTCGCTGGAGAAAGGCTTTGGCCAGCGCGATATAGATCTGATGCAGGTATTCTATCCGGGTGAGTACGCCCCGGTGAGATACGCCGTGACCGTGCAGGACGAAGGGGTGGTCAAAGCCCAGGTTGACGGAAGTCGGCTCACGCTTACCGAGGTCGGTGTCGGGGTTACGGATGTCGCGGTTACCGTCCAAGATCGCCTCAGATGCACCGCAAACACGCGATTCTCCTTGGCGGTCAACACTCCGGGCAACTCGGTCCCCAAGGTCAAGAGCCAGCTCGCCATCGATGTCAAGAAGGGCTTCGGCACGAAGGACGTGAACTTGAACGATCTTTTCGCCGACGACGACGGTGATTCACTTGTTTACAGCGTCAAGACCACGAATGGAGTCGTCAGTACGAGCATCGACGGAACTCGGTTGATTCTTGGCGAGGTCGTTCCAGGTGAGGATCGCCTGATGCTCACCGCCAACGACGGCAAAGGCGGCCAGGCTTCAGCGATCATTCCGGTCGTTGTCCGGGCGGCCAGTAATATGGCGCCGGCGCTGGTGAAATCGCTGCCGACGGAAACAATTTCCTCCGAATCCGAACCGGTTTCTGTGAGGCTGTCGGACCATTTCGAAGATCCCGATAAGGACAATGTCACTTATACGGCATCGGTCATCAATCAAAGCAAGGGCTACCAGCGCACGATGATGATCTTCTGTTCACTGGCCGTGATATTCTTCGTGATCACGTTCGTTACGACCAAAGAGCGCGTCAGGCCGGACCCAAAACAGAAGATGTCCTTGAAGCAGGACATCTCCGACTTGATCCACAATCCGGCGTGGATCTCGCTGTTCTTCCTGACGGTCTTCATATTCATCTACCTATCGCTCCGCGGCGCCGTCACCCTGTATTACTTCACCTACTACGTCGGCCGCGCCGACCTCTTCAGCTTGTTCAACATGCTGGGCATGGGAGTCACGCTGGCGGCTATTTTGCTGGCCAAGCCGCTCTCGATGCGATTCGGCAAGCGCAATACCTTCATGGTGTGCTTGTTCCTGACGGCGGTGTTCGCCACGGCATACCTGTTCGTACCGCCCAACGCCATTGTTCTGATCTTCGTTCTCCAGGTCCTCGTCTCAGGCTGCTACGCTCCCACGATCCCGACGCTGTGGGCGATGATGGCCGATGTTGCAGACTACACGGAATGGAAGACCGGACGGCGGGCCACCGGCATCACGTTCTCCGCAACCACTTTCGGTCTGAAGATGGGCCTGAGTCTGGGCGGAGCGTTGAGCGGATGGCTGCTGGCTTACTTCGGGTACATCGCGAATCAGCAGCAAACCGAGTTCGCCCTCAAAGGGATTCGGATGATGGTCAGTATCATCCCGGCCATACCGTTTTTCCTGGGAGTGGGGATGCTCTTCCTCTACAAGATTGACAGACAGACCGAAGCACAAATGACTCAGGAATTGACGGAGCGGCGCAAGCAGTTCGACTACGCTTGACACGAGGACGCCGTATGCAGGATGAATCACAGGAGCTCACCGTCGGTGGAACGGGCGACAACAGCGTGGGCAAAGCTGCCGGCGCCACGCAGGTGGGATCGCGGAAGCTCTCCATCGTCGAGAAGGTGGGCTTCAGCTTTGGCGACGCTGCCTCCAACATCTACTTCCAGACCCTCATCTCGTTCGGCACGATTTTCTACACGGATGTATTCGGCATTGACGCCAAAGCAGTGGCGGTGATGTTCCTGATCACGAAGATCTGGGATGCGGTCAACGATCCGATGATGGGCATGATCGCCGACCGCACCGAAACGCGATGGGGGAAATTCCGGCCTTTCCTCGTGTGGTTCGCCATCCCGTTCGGCATCATCGGCGCGCTGACATTCACGACGCCCAATCTCAGCGCTACGGGTAAGCTGGTCTATGCCTATGTCACTTATACCATGCTGTTGACGACCTATACGGTTGTCAACGTGCCATACTCCGCGCTCATGGGCGTGATGACGCCGGACTCGAATGAGCGCACTGTCTTGTCGTCGTACCGGTTTTTTGCCGCGTTTTTTGCAACGCTGCTGGTTCAGTTATTCGCCCTGCGCATGGTCAAGTGGTTCGGGGGCGACAATGCCGCCGTGGGGTGGCAGTGGACGATGACGGTTTTCTCTACGATAGCGGTGATACTGTTCTTCGTCACCTTCGCGACGACGAAGGAGCGCGTGCATCCTCCGAAAGGACAGAAGACTCCGCTGAAGCAGGATCTGGCCGCTCTGTTCACCAACCTGCCGTGGGTGCTGATAGGCATCGCGACCGTCCTCCAACTCTTCTACTACGGTATGCGCGGCGGCGCCGTCGGCTACTATATCAAGTACTTTGTCTTCACGCCTTCTGTCGAGAGCCAGAAGGTTCCCATCTTCGGCATGGTCTCCTACGACCAGGTGTGGTCGGCGTTCCTGGTGACCGGCACCGTGACTACGATCGTCGGAGTATTGCTCGCGACCCGTATCAACAAGCTCCTGGACAAATCGCTCACATATGCTCTCTCGCTGGGCGTTGCCGGCGTTGCTTCGGGGGCCTTCTACTTTCTGAAGCCCCAGAACATTGTCCTCATGTTCGTTCTTCAGATCGTCACTTCCTTCTGCATGGGGCCTCTGGCGGTATTGCAGTGGTCCATCTTCACGGACGTGGCGGACTTCGGCGAATGGATGAAGGGTCGCCGCGCGACCGCTCTGGTTATGGCCGCGTCTCTGTTCGCGCTGAAGTTCGGACTTGCCGTAGGCTCTGCGGCCTTGGCGGGAATTCTGGGGTTGTACGGTTTTGTCAAGAACCAGGACCAGACGGCGCAAGCGCTTACGGGCATTCGCCTGGTCACGAGCGTCTACCCGTCCATCTTCGCCTTGTTGGCGATGGTCTTTATGTTCTTCTATCCGCTCAACAAGGTCAAGATGGCCCAGGTTCAGTCCGACCTGATTGAGCGGCGAAGACAGTCCGCGAACGATTGACGCGGAAACGCGATGGAGCACCCATTCGTTTGATTTCGATTGGTTTGAATGCGTTGAGAATAACAAGGAGAAGTGATTGAAGAAAGGTAACGACATGCAGCCGGCCCTGAAAGACGTATTCAATGCCGACTTCCACATCGGTGTTGCTCTCAGTCTGGATCAAATCTCCGGCCGCGAGCCGGATACTCTGACGCTGGTTGGGAAGCAATTCAACACCATCACGCCTGAGAATATCCTGAAATGGGAGGAGGTCCATCCGGAGCCGGGTCGGTACAACTTCGAGCCGGCGGACCGCTACGTGGCATTCGGCGAAAAGCACGACATGCACGTCGTCGGCCACACGCTCGTTTGGTTCCATCAGACGCCGGCTTGGGTGTTTGAAGATGGATCGGGCAGGCCCCTGACCCGCGAGGCGCTGCTGGAGCGCATGCGAGAGCACATCTTCACCGTGATGGGCCGCTACAAGGGTCGCATTCATGGTTGGGACGTCGTCAACGAAGCCATTGCCGAGGACGGTTCGTTCAGGAAGAACAAGTGGCTGGAAATCATCGGCGAGGACTATATACAGAAGGCATTCGAATACGCGCGCCAGGCCGACCCCGGCGCCCAGCTTTATTACAACGAGTACGACGAAGAGAAACCCGCCAAATGCGAGGGAGTCGTTCGGCTGATTCGCGGCCTGCAATCGAAAGGCATCCAGATCGACGGCGTCGGCATTCAGGGACATTGGTTCCTGGACTATCCGTCCATCCAGGATATCGAGACCTCATTCGCGACCCTCTCGAAACTGGGGGTCAAGCTGATGATAACGGAGTTGGACGTCGGCGTGCTTCCGTTCTACGCGGTGGATTCGCCGATGGTGGAGCTGTCTTCCTTCGATCCCGAGGCGCAGAAGAAGCACAATCCCTACCCTGATGGCCTGCCGGACTCCGTTCAGCAGACCCTCACGGATCGCTACGCGGAACTTTTCTCGCTGTTTCACAAGCACCGGGACAAGATCAGCCGTGTGACATTCTGGGCTGTCAATGACGATCAGTCCTGGCGGAACTATTTGCCTGTCCGGGGCAGGAGTGACTACCCGATGTTGTTCGATCGTCAGTGCAAACCCAAACCGGCCTTTGATGCGGTCGTCAATGTTGTCAAGTCCGGACAGTAAACATCCGGACTAGAACCCGAGCAAAAAAGCAACCAAAGGAGCAACGTGTGGAGAACAAGAAAGACATTGAAATTGTAGCAGCGGGCCATACGTGTCTTGACTTGATACCCGCCTTTACTATTACGGGCAAGGTGGACAAGATGACGGACGTGTTGGTGCCGGGCAAAATGATCAACATGGGGCCGTGTGTAGTCGTCGGAGGCGGCCCGGTGACCAATGCGGGGGTGTCTATCCGCAGGCTGGGTGTCAAGACGGAATTGATCGGCAAGATTGGCGACGATGATTTCGGTAAGCAGATCCTGGCCTGGTACGAAGAACACGAAGGTCACTTTGAAGGGCTTAAGGTGGTGGAGGGGGAATCAACCTCCTACACGGTTGCCATCTGTATCCCCGGCATTGACCGATTCTATCTTCATCATTGCGGTGCCAATGACACCTTCGGCTATGACGACATGAATTTCAAACTCATCGAACGGTCGAAGCTGACGTTGTTCGGATATCCGCCGTGGATGCGCAAACTGTATAGCAACACAGGTGCGGAATTGACCCGGATTCTCAAGAAGACCAAAGAACTGCGTAGCACCACGGCCCTGGACCTGTCCATTCCGGATGTCAACAGTGAGGCTGGTCAGGCCGACTGGAAGGCCATTCTGAAGGACTGGGTGCCGCTCACGGACATCATGGTCCCCAGTGCTGAGGAGATGTACTTCTTCCTGCACAAAGACGAGTTCCTGGCCAAGAAGGCCCGGCTCAAAGACAAGCAGTGCGTGCTGGACCTCATGACGGTCGAAAACGTCTCCACCCTGGCCAGTGAGATGATCGACATGGGTACGGGTGTAGCTATGGTCAAGTGCGGAGTGCGGGGTCTCTACGTACGCACCGCTGGTAAGGACCGGCTCAAGGAATTCGGGGCCGCAGGCTGTGCGGACCTGGACAACTGGGCGGATCGTGAACTCTGGTTCCCGGTCTACAAGGAAGACAGCTTTGTGGGTGCATTGGGTTCGGGCGATTCTGCGATTGCCGGATTCCTGTCCGCGTTCGTCCGGAGTATGTCGCTGGAATCCTGTTTGAAATATGCCAACGCCGCAGGCAGTATGAACGTGACCGTACCGGACGGCTTGACCTGGAACAGGGGATTTGACTACCTGACCAAGCGTATTGAGGATGGCTGGAAGACCAAGCCCATGACTATCGACGAAGAGGGCTGGACCTTTGAAAACGGTTTCTGGGCCGGCCCCGGCAACCAGGGAAAATGGGATTCATGAGCGAGTGTTTGCCAGGAATACACTGGGGCGTATCATCCTGACGGGTGAACCACAAAACAGGAGATGAATATGGCAAGAAAAGCAACCAAGAAAGACAGAGAGACCTTCATAAAGAAGAAACTGGACAAGATGACCTTGGCGGAAAAGGTCGGCCAGCTTCTGACATTCACCTGGCGAGGAACGATATTGACACCGAGCGGCGTCGAGCAGATTACCAAGCTGCATTGCGGCGGCCTCTGTCTTGAGCCGTACGCTCTTGAAACCTGCAAGAACCTCTACTGGGGCAATTCTCAGGTCGATAGAACATTCAAGAAACCGAAAGACTACTTCGACATCGCCCACACCTATTTCAACGGTCGGACCTTTGGCCTCAGCATCACGCCGGGAGAATACACTGAACGACTGAATCAGATGCAGAAAATCGCCATGTCGAGACCGTCTGGGATACCGCTGCACATGACGATTGATATGGAAGGCGATTTCAAGAACGATTACATGTCCGGCGGTGTTCGTCAGTTTCCCCCGCCCATGGGACTGGCTGCTATCGGCGACCTTAAACTGACCTACAAAGTCGCCAACACCCTCGCCAAGATATGCGGTAATATGGGCGTGACTCAGTTTTACCATCCGGTTTGCGATTGCAACACGAACCCGAAGAATCCGGAAATCGGCGTCAGGTCGTTCAGCGACGACCCTGAAGTCTGTGCTGCCCACGTGGCCGCAACCGTTAGAGGTTATCAGGATGCCAACATCGCCGCTACCGGCAAACATTATCCGGGCCGCGGTGCTTCGGATACCGATGCACACGACGTTCTCGAAGTACTCAAGCTCAGCAAACAGAGAATGCGCGATGTGGACCTGGTTCCGTTTAAGTCTGCCATAGATGCCGGGTGTATGGCTATTATGACAGGCCATTCGGTTTATCCTACATACGACAGCAAGTATCCGACGACTTTGTCGAAGGTACTGCTGACCGACCTGCTCAAAGGCGAGCTGGGCTTCGACGGCGTGATTGTCTCGGATGCCATCGGCATGGCGGCTATTCTCAAGAAGTGGCCGTTGCCCCAGGCCTGCGCCATGGCCATCGCGGCCGGGTGCGACACCATCCTGCTCAAGGCCGACGACGAGTCCCGGGCCCAGTGCTTCTTCGGCATCAAGCGGGCCGTGGAAAATGGCGACCTTCCTGAGGAGCGTCTCAACGATGCTGTGACGCGTCTCTTGCGCATGAAATACGATCAGGGCCTGTTCAAGACCGCGGGTAAGAATGACCCGAAAAAGGCCCAGTCTTACAACCTGAGCAAGCCGGTGGTCGATCTCTGCTGGGATGTCTCCAGGAAAGCCCAGA
>CAZGRF010000175.1:0-7356 GCA_964527825.1 uncultured Pirellulales bacterium | reverse complement strand
GATTGTCCAGATCATCCACGCGGAGCGCGAAGTCCTGGAGGAGCTGACGGCTATTCCCAAGGCGACGCTCTTCGAGCACGAGACGACCGATCCCCAGCAGATGGTGCGGGAGTTCGTCGAAGCGGTCTCAAAAGAGACGGATCTGGCCAGCGAGCGACGCAATCAGTTGCGGTTCATCAAGAGCTTTGAGCAGGACCCGACCGTGCACATTGCGAAGGTGTACGAGGAATACTGCGCCGCGGGCGTCCTGACGATGGAGTACATCGACGGCATCAAGCCGAGCAGCCCGGAGGAGCTAAGCGAACAGGGCTTTGACTGCAAAGTGCTGGCCCAACGCGGGGCCGATTTCGTTCTGCGTCAAATGTTCGAGTTGGGTTTCTTCCATGCCGATCCTCATCCGGGCAATTTCTTTCTCTTACCTGACAACGTGCTGGCTCCTATCGACTTCGGGCAGGTGGCACGACTGTCGTCACAGGACCGCAAGCTGTTCAACGAGGTCGTACTGGCCGTCGTGGACAATGAGGCTTCCCGCGTCGTGCGCGCGTTGGCGCGGGAGGAGATGCTCGATGAGATGACCAACCTCTCCCAATTGACGGCGGAGGTGGAGCAGTTCGTGGATGCGTATCGCGATCTGCCGCTGCGGAATATTCCTTTCGGTCCTGTGATCACGCAAACGTTCGAATTGTTCCGGTCCAACCATGTACGCCCTCCGGCCCAGTTCACACTGATGCTCAAGAGCCTGATGACCGTGGAGGCCTTTGCCCGGTCGCTCGATCCGGAGTTCAACATCATGGAAGCCCTCAAGCCCTACGCACGGCGCGCGGGGCTTCGGGATTTGGAGCCCAAGCAGGTCCTGCGTCAGGTTCGTCGCGCCGTGGAAGACGCCGGCGATTTGGCGTCACGACTGCCGGACGACGTCAACGCGATTCTGAGCAAATTCCGCCAGGGCAAATTCCAGGTGCGCATCCACCACGAGCACCTGGAGAACCTCACGAACACGGTCGATAAGGGTTCGAATCGCATCAGCTTCTCTCTGATCATCGCTGCATTGCTGGTGGCCTCCAGCATGCTCGTGCCCCAGGACGGGACCGTGCTTGGTTTGTTCAGCCTGCAAACGATGGGCATTGCCGGCTACGTCATCGCTGCTATCATCGGCATCTGGCTGCTTGTCTCCATCTCCCGCAGCGGCCGCCTGTGAAGCTGGTCCCAGGAGCATATAGCCTAGTTCGTTGCGCGTATATGGGTGATCCGCAGTGAGACTCCACGAGTTATTGGGCAATCGGTTTAGCTGTGACTGCGGGCGGGAACACAACCTGCCTATCCGACGGTTCGTTTACGAACCTGGGGCCGTCGAGGCCCTGGCTGAGGTCATCCCGGCTACACCGCACGGCGCGTCCAACCGGCGTGCTGCTGTCGTGGCCGATGCGCGCACCTGGGACGTCTGTGGTGGGAGGGTCTTCGACGTTCTGCGCAGACGGCGCGTAGGCCCAGTCCAAATAGTCGTCAGCGATACGGAGTTCGGCAGGCCTGCCTGCGATGACGCGACGTTTGCAGCGCTGCTGCAGCGGCTGCGCGAGAACCAGCCGGAGGTGGTGGTTGCGGTGGGCAGTGGCGTCATAAACGACTTGTGCAAATGGACCTCCTGTGAGCTGGGGCTGCCCTACATGGTGGTCGCGACTGCCGCGTCGATGAATGGTTATGCCGCAGCTAACGTTGCCGCCCAGATCGCCGGCGTCAAGGTGCTGGTCGAGGCCAGGCCGCCGGTGGCAGTGGTGGCCGAGCCGACCATCATAGAGCAGGCGCCGCGGGAGATGACGACGGCCGGATTTGGCGACACCATTGCCAAGTACCAGAGCAATGCTGATTGGGTGATGAACAACCTGTTGTTCGGTGAATACTACTGCGATTTCTGCGCGGGGATCGCAAACGAGCTGGAGCCTCTCTACCTGGAACGGCCCGAGGGGATTCGAGAGGGCGACAGCCAAGCGGTACAGGGACTCTTTGGGGCGCTTTTCTGGACAGGCGCCGCCATGACGCTGGTAGGCACCAGCGCCCCGGCCAGCGGAGGCGAACATCTCCTGAGCCACACGTTGGACATGGTCGCCGACCTGCGCCGGCGGCGACACGATCTCCACGGCCGGCAGGTCGGAGTCGGCACACTGTTCTCAGCCGCGCTGTACGAGCGCATCCTGGCCCTGGAGACTCCGACGCCCACGTCTTTGCCTGCCGCGGTTGATCGGGACTTCTGGGCGAGTCCGCCCGTCTTCGAGGCCGTCACGCGGCAGTACGAGGCCAAGAAAGCCGATCATGCAACTGCCCGGCGAAGCATTACAGACCTGGATACATGGGATCGTCTCAGAACACGACTGGCGCCGAAGACAAGGAGTCCGGCAACCATTCGGGATTGGCTGAGGCGAGCCGGAGGTGCAGTCACCGCGCGCGACATCGGCTGTTCGCGCGAGGAACTCATCTCGGCCGTGCTGCACATGCACGAAATCCGCAAGCGCTTCACGGTGGTCGACCTGGCGTGGCTCGTCGGGGTTCTTCCCAATGCTGCTGACGAGATCATCGACGAGTGGTTAGTCGGTTGAGAACGTTGAAGGAGGATTTCCCGTCAACCGTACCAGCATTCGGTGGAGTTGAGCAACTGCAACGCCGCGAACTCATTGTCTGTGCACCGGAAGAGACTCTGCAGGCCGACGTGAGTGAGGAGTCTCTGGATCTTCTGCGGAACCGAGCACAGGACGAGCTGCCGGTCTACCTCGTGCAATTCGTTCTCGATGATGATCAGTTCAGAGATGGTGGATGAGGATATCATGTCCACGAGCGAGAAGTCGATGATGACGTGGTGGGCCCCGTCGGTATGGATCATACGCGTAGCACGCTCGATTTCGCTGTCCCCCTGGGGCTGCTTCGGCAGTGTGACGAGGACGATCTCCTCTGTCAGATTCTGAACTCCCATAGACCTCCTCCACATCAAGGCGACCATCCCGAACGTTTCGCGCTGGGTTTTATCGGAAGCCGAGCCATCCGAGGACTCACCTTCACCTAAAGTCTACCACAGCATCGAGCATATCCAAATTCCTTGGCTCACATGGCCCACACCTTTTGACAGCCGGGACGGGCGATCATCCCCGCCGCGGTCATGCCGCGCCGGAGGTTGTAAACCAAGGCGGCAATCGTTAGACTGGTCGGGTGCATCGAGAAGGTTCGATTTGTGCCAATCCGACAGGGTCGTCGAAGATGCTCAAGTTCGTTGCAGACAGAGAGATATACGAAGAGGTTGTGTGCCGGAGCATTCCAGGCGCACGACGACAGCTTTGGCTCGCCACGGCCGACCTGAAAGATCTGCACGTCCACAAGGCCCGCCGGATGGTGCCGTTTCTGGAGGTCCTGTCGGACCTGGTCGCCAGGAATGTAGAGATTCGACTGCTGCACGCCAAGGAGCCGGGGCCCGTGTTCCGCCAGGACTTCGATCGTTACCCGAACCTCATCAGAGGACTCGAACGAATGCTCTGTCCCCGAGTACACCTCAAGTGTGCCGTCATCGACGGTGCTCTAGCCTACATCGGCAGCGCCAATCTGACCGGCGCGGGCCTCGGCGCAAAGAGCCTGTTCCGGCGAAACTTCGAGTCGGGGATCGTCACGACGGACGCCTCGATCGTCGAGCAAGTCATGAACCAGTTTGACGAGATCTGGCGGGGGAGCCACTGTCGGAAATGTGGACGTAAGCAGTTCTGTGACGAGCACGTGGATATTCTCCCAACGAAGGCAAACTCGGCTTTGAAGAGATGAGGTCGCTGCGGTTGAAGTGCTACGCGTACTTGGATATCGAGACAACGGGGTTGAGCCGTAGCTGCTGTGATCTGACCGTCGTCGGTGTCGCGACCGTCAGGGGCCGGACACGCAGGGTGCGTCAGCTTGTCGGCGATCGGATCGATGCCGACAGGGTGCTCGACTTGCTGAAAGGGGCCGATGAGGTCTACACCTACAACGGGAGCCGGTTCGATTTGCCTTTTATCAAGCACAAACTGAGCCTGAACGTGAAAGCGCATCTCCGCCACACGGACCTCATGTACGATTGTTGGCGCCAACGCCTCAAGGGGGGCCTGAAGGTTGTCGAAACCACCCTTGGGATTCAGCGCCGGCTCGTGGGTGTGGACGGGTTCATGGCGGTGCGGCTGTGGTGGGAGTATGTCAACAATGACGATGCGCAGGCCCTGCGAACGTTGCTCGAATATAACAAGGAAGATGTTACAAATCTCCATGTCCTGCGCGAGAAGCTCGGCGTGGTATAGATAGGACCGAAACGTCTCCATGCGTGTGCTGATATATGGCGGTGGGGCGGTTGGCCTCGGTATTGCAAGCTGCTTGCTGCGGTCGGGCTGCCAGCTTGACGTTGTCGGGCGTCCGGAGACGGTTGCGGCGCTGCGGGCTGGTGGGCTGATCCGAACGGGGCTGTTCGGCCGGTTCCACGCCGCGGCCGGGACGTTTGGTGCGTATGCCTCTCTGGCCGAGATTGCCGACGGGGCGTACGAGTTCGTGCTTGTGTGCACGAAGTCTTTCGACTCCGCGCCGGCCGCCCAGGACCTCGCCGGCCACGAGAATCGTATCGGCGACGCGGCCAAGCTCGTGCTCTTTCAGAATGGCTGGGGCAACGCTGAGGTTTTCCGTTCGCAGTTCGAGCCGCAACGCGTCTACAACGCCCGAGTCATTACAGGATTCCGCCGACACAAACCGAATGAGGTCGAAATCACCGTCCACGCCGATGCGATCCATATCGGGAGCCTGTTTTCGGCGGACCTGTCGTGCGTCGAGCCGTTGTGTCGCCTCATTCGTGAAGGTGGAATACCCTGCGAGAAGACCGACGGCATCGGCAAGGATCTGTGGGCCAAGATGTTGTACAACTGCGCCCTCAATCCGCTGGGTGCGATCTTGAAGGTCCCGTACGGCGTGCTGGCCGATCGTGCGACGACCCGGGAGCTGATGAACCGGATCATCGAAGAGGTCTTTCACGTTATGACCGCGGCCGGCTACCGTACACATTGGATCTCAGCCGAGGAGTTCATCAAGCTCTTCTACGAGCGACTCGTGCCGGACACCGCCAGCCACAGGTCGTCGACGCTGCAGGATATCACTGCCGGCAGGAGAACGGAGATAGACGCGCTGAACGGCGCCGTCCTGTCGTTGGCCGACGAGCACGGCGTCGCGGCGCCCTACAACCGTGCTGTTTATGATCTTGTCAAGTTCGTTGAGAGTGCGAGTGAATGACCGCCAAGCGCATTGACGAACACACGCTGAGCGTGCTGGAGTTCGACGCCGTCAGGGCCATCCTGGCGTCGTATGCTGCCAGCGAGCTGGGCAAGGACGCGGCCGGGAGCCTGTACCCCTCGGTTGATGCGCGGTGGGCGAAGGCCCGGATTGCCGAAACGTCGGAGTTGAGGCTGGTCCTGGATCGAGGCGAGCGCGTTCCGATGGCCGGTCTGCGCGACATACGCGCCATCTTGAAGCAGTTCGGCAAGAAGGAGACTGTTCTCGAGCCGGAGCAGTTGCTGGAGATCGCCGACACGCTGGCTGCCGCCAACAGACTGCGCCTCTTCCTCACGAACCTGGAGCCGGCAGAAAGCACTCACCTCTGTGCGCTGGGAAAGAAGCTCGGGGATTTCCATCTCATCGTAGATGAAATCAACCGGTGCGTCGGGCCGGACAAGCGCGTGCGCGACGATGCCTCGGACAAGCTCAAGGAGATTCGGCGCGGCATCGGACTGCTCAGTGACAAGATTCACCGTCAGTTTCTGAACATAGTCTCGGCGCCGTCGCTGCGCCGGGCGATTGAGAACGACAAGTTCCTGATGCGCCACGGCCGGCCCGTGGTGGCGCTGAAGGCCAACTATCGCACGGCGTTGCGCGGCACGGTGCTGGATCGCTCCAACACCGGGGCGACCCTGTACGTCGAGCCGGATGAGTTGGTTGAGCTGAGCAACGAGCTGGAAGATGCTCTCTTCGAGGAGAGGAAGGAGGTCGGACGCATTCTCTGGCAGTTGACCAAAGCCGTCCTCGACGAGCAGAAGGGCATCCTGGACACGGTCAAGACGCTTGCCTTGGTAGACCTGACATACGCCAAGGCGCGTTTCAGCGTCGCATACGGGATGACGGCTCCCGAGATCAGGCCGGACATGTCCCTGCACCTGCGCCAGGCGCGCCATCCGCTGCTCCTGCAGTGGGCCGGTCAGCAGGCCAAGTGCGCCGTTAGCGCGCTGACCGATGAGATCGTGCCGATCGATGTACGCTTGGGTGACGATTTCGATTTGCTTCTGGTCACCGGCCCCAACACCGGCGGCAAGACGGTGGTGCTCAAAACGATTGGGCTGCTAACCCTGATGGCACAGAGCGGGATGCACGTTCCGGCCCACGCCGGGTCGAGCGTATCGGTTTTCGGGCAAGTCTTCGCCGACATCGGGGACGAGCAGAGCATCCAGCAGAGTCTGAGCACGTTTTCCGCGCACATGCGCCAGATCGTCAAGATCCTCAGCGGCACGAACGGCCGGACGCTGGTTCTGCTCGATGAGCTGGGCGCCGGCACCGACCCGGCCGAGGGAGCCGTTCTCGCCACCTCTATTTTAGATGGTCTGATGCGCAAGGGCGGCAAGGTGGTTGCCACCACGCATCTCGGCCAGCTCAAGGGGTTCGCCTACACCGCGCCTCGCGCGCAAAACGCCTCCGTGCAGTTCGACACCGAGACATTGCAGCCGACCTTTCGCCTCATGATCGGCACACCCGGCAGCAGCAACGCCCTCGCCATCGCCAAGCGTCTGGGCATGCCCAGGGACGTGCTCAGACGGGCGGGATCGCTGCTGGACAAAGAAGCGGACGGGACCTCCGATCTGATCAACCAGATCCAGGCGACGCGTGAAGACGCCGAGCGCAAGCGGGTCGAGGCCCAGGCGATGCTCGACGACGCGAAACAGACGCGCGCCCGCGTCTCGAAGCGGCTGGCCCGCGTCCGTGACGAGGGGCGACGGCTCAGGCAGCAAGCGGACCGGGAGATCGACGATGCGATGAGCGCCGTGCGCGATCTGACCGGCTCTTTTGCCGCCGAGATGCAGAACGCGCCGCAGACGTGGCGTCAGAAAGCCGGGCAGCTCGCCGAGGGTATCTCGAAGCTCGCTGCCAGCACGCCGCTGGCGGTGCGCCACGAGAGGTTCATCGAAACCCTCCGGCGGGGCGACAGTGTCTATGTCATCCCGTTCAAGCGCGAAGGTCTCGTAGAGCGCATCCGCCGCAGCCGTCGGACCATTGTCGTGTTCATCGACAGCAAGCAGGTCGAGCTGCCCTTCAAGGAAGTCGGAAGGCCCG
>CAZGRF010000174.1:4536-7362 GCA_964527825.1 uncultured Pirellulales bacterium | reverse complement strand
AACTATAGTCATTATTTGTATTAGTGCCTTTATTCGTTCCAAACCAGTTCCAGTAGGCATACCTAAGAAGCACGCTGCCTCCCAAGGTCAGGCTTTCACTCTTGTTTTCAGATTCATATAGCTGAAACCCGCCTTTTGAAAACGAATAAGGCAGATCGTCAGCGTTAGCGCTGCTGGCTAGAAGCGCACCTATTGCCATAGATAGAGTAGCACGTCTAAACCACATACCTCTAGTAGCTATTTGGTCCATAATACACCGTTCTTATACGTTTCGGCTTTCAGAGAACCACGCATTCATCGCCATAAACAGGGCTGCCGCAAAAGTGGTATACGCAAACACCTTCTTGAGCGTTGTCGGCTTGGTCCGGAGTGTGACTCTGGCTCCAACCATGCCGCCCATTACAGCAGTCAGTCCAAGGGGTACAGCCCAAGCCACGTTGAAATCTCCGGCTATGGCGTGCCCAATCAATCCCATAAGCGCTGTTGTAGCGACCATAGCCGCCGAGGTGCCGACAGCTACACGCATTGGCACGCCGCACAATAGGACCATCAACGGCACCTTGAAGGATCCGCCTGAAATACCAGTCATTCCCGCCACGACACCGGCGACGGTGGTAATAGGCACTGTCAGCCATAGGTTTACCGTGTACTCGTCGTCATCAAATCTCCTGTGCCAGTACCCTAACCGCTTCGACTTGTTGATCGACCGTTCCTTTACGGGGTATAGCATGAAAATGCCCGCCAGGAACAACACAACCGCGAATATCGCTTTCAGCAGGTCAACTGGCAGAAGATGGGCATAGTAACCGCCGAATAAGGCCATCACATTCGTAGGAGGGTCGATCAGCAGCGCAAGTTTCCAGTCAACGCGTCCTTTTTTGGCAAAGAACAAAGTGGCTGCCAGTGATGTCATCAATAGGATGAACTGGCCGGTTGTTGCCGCCTGCAACATGGTCAAGCCACAGAGAATCAGAATAGGCACATAGAAGTTCCCACCTCCCCGCCCGGTCATGCTCATCAGAGCCGAGATGACCAGAACGGATGCAACGGCTATGCCAAGCACGAGCATAATCTCAGGTTGCTTCTCCTGTCACGCCCGTTTGATCCCAGTTGAACCTGTCTATCTTGAACCATCCGGTGGGCGGAAGGCTGTCGAAACACACCGGCGTGGGATGCACCCACCGGTTGCCGGGCAGGACCTTCCACTTGGTGTAGCGATTCAAGGGCGAGGTTGTCTTGTCGATGCGATATCCTTCCGGGTGGAAGCCCACGTCGATCTCTGCTGCCGAGAATGTCATCGTCATGTCGGAATGCCCCCGGTCCAAAGATGGCGTGCGCTCCACACAAGGAGCGGCCCCTTGAAAATGGTCCAGCCCTCAGCGTTTGCTCAGCATCAGGTCGAGATCCTCCTGGAGGGACTGCAAATCCTCCTCGTGTTCCACCTCTTGTTCGAGGATCTGTAACAGGATGTTATACGTGACTGGATCGGTCGTCTGCGTGGTCTGGAGCAGCTTCTGGTACGTCGTAATCGCGCACTGCTCGCCCTTGATGTTCTGCTCCAGGATCTTCCTCACGTACGGATCGTCAGGTGCGTCATAACCGCAGTTGGTCCACTTGTACCAATCTTGCGGGGTCGTGATCGGTGTGCCACCCAATTGGACAATCCGGCTCGTCAGAAGCAGCGCATGGTTGAGTTCCTCCGTGGCGTGCTGCTCGAGTTCGGCGATGACGGCGTCCTTCATCGGCCCTTTGACGATCTTGGCGCCCAGCCAGTACTGGTAGTAGGCCAGCCACTCGTCACAGTAGGCCCGGCTCAGCAGTTCCAGCAGTTCCTTGACGTCCATGCCGACGATTTCGATTCCCTTCGTTCCCATAGTGTTCTCCTTGCGCTTCTGAGTCTATAATGCTCGTTGGGTGAGAGTTTCAACGCCGCCCCGTGGTGGCGATCAGATCTTTCGGCGGAGCCTCCTGTAATCGTGAATCAGAACGCCGTCAAGGTGATCGATTTCGTGTTGTACGACGCGCGCCCAAAGCCCTTCGAGGTGATACGCTTGCTTGCGGCCGCGCGCATTGAAGCCCTCTATGTCGACGTGCCACTTGCGTTTCACATCGACCTGGACGCGCGGCAGACTCAGACAGCCTTCAACCATGCGGTCCGAGCCTCCGCCCGCCACGATCACCGGATTGGCCAGACAAATGGCATGTCCCTGGATCTCGGCAGTGAACAACCGCTGCGTGAGGCCCACCTGGGGTCCCGCCAGACCGATGCCGTTGTGCGTCCGCATCAGCGTCAGCATCTCGTCGACGAGATCCGCCAACGAGCTGTCGAATCGTTCGACAGAGTCGCATGCTTCGCGTAGAAGCGGGTCCGGGTGAAAACGCAGGCTCAGAGGGCGTGCCGCTAGTTGACGACTCGTCCCCTCGATGTGACTCGGCACATTTCCGTCTGCCATCGCCGTCACGAGTGCCTCAGCTATGAAACGCTCTGCTGGGTGATGATAATGGCCTCGTTCGGACACTCTGTGACACACACGCTGCAGGCGCGACAGAGTGATGGGTCAATGATGGCTTGCCGCTCGATTCGGATGGCGTGCGTCGGACAGACATCCACGCAGATGCCACACCCGGCGCATTTGTCACTCAGGACCAGAGCCACCGCCTTTCTGTGGGTTCGAGGCGTTTGCGCGCCCGATGATGCCTTGGAGTCATTCAATCGCTTCGGCGGTCCATCCGTGAATCCCGGCATGCCCAGCGGGGTATAGAAGCCTTGGCCCATCGCAGCGGCACCTCCCATCGGAGCGCCACGGCCTGTGCCTCGACCACGAC
>CAZGRF010000174.1:0-4436 GCA_964527825.1 uncultured Pirellulales bacterium | reverse complement strand
ACCGCCTCGAACTGCATGGAATCCGGATCGACGATCAAGAAGTAAGCGCAGCGCCCGAATCTCGCCTCAACCTGATCGTCCAGGGTCGGACCTGTTGCTGTAACCGCAATCTTCACGAGTGCTCCTTTCTAACCCAACGGGCACGTTCCTGTGGGGCAGGAACCCCCGTTTGAACTGGAATCGCTGCGCCCGGTCGAGAAGGTAGAAAAGAGCTTCTGCAGCTTCCTACCTCCGCAGTGTGGACACACATGCTGGCTGCGGCCAGAGCCTCTCTCCAGGAACTCGGTCTTCCGGCCACAGTCCTTACATCTAAACTCAAATAGCGGCATAATAAGACCCTCGTATCGTGACTGATCTTACCCTTGCGTTTTCTTAACCGTCGCGTCTGCGTCACCGTGAGAGACTGGCTCTATGGTGTTGCGAATCTCTCGGCGTGACCGGCGCAGTAGATCATGAAGGCGACATAGGAACCCAGCAGGACAAGAAGAAGCAGAACCAACAAGCCAATGGCTACGTTCGATCCCTGCGGATGTCCGCAGTTGCGACAGAACGGACTGTACTTGCTGATCTCCGTCCCGCAGGCTTTGCAGCTCCTGAGAAGCGACCTGTCCATGGCGTCAACCTCCCGTTTGTCAGATTGTCAAGCACACGATGGATGTCGTTTGACGGCGTCTGTGCGAAACCCCAGAACCTTGTGACAATCGAGTCCGAAAGAACGTCCCCTTGTTCTCCCCGGTCGGGTCCCGTTCGAGCTTCAGCTACGGGGTCTTTTCCTTCTCCAGGTCTTCGATACGCCGGTTGATCGCATCGAGAGAATCCTGGAGGTATTGTGACTGCTGCCTCAGACTCTCGCGCTCCTGCTCGGCGCTCGGGGGGCCGAAAGAGGTTTGAGCGGTGCGTGCCCAGAAAGGCAAGCCGGTGGCGTAAAACCAGTTGCGCCGGCCCCAGCCGCCGCCTCGACCTCGACCCCAGCCCCAGAATCCTCTGCCACCGGCCGCATTCATATAACCGGGAGTCGGATACCCGGCACAAAAACCGGCCGCTCGACCTGTCATCGGTCCCATACCACTCGGACCTGTTCCATCTCCACCTGGCATATCAATCTCCTTTAACACTTGAAGTTATTGTCTTGTCATCGGTGTACCACACTTAGGGCAGTTTCTCTGCGTACACGGTTGTCCCGCCGTATGCGGCTCCGTATGCCCACACTTGGGACATACGCAGTTCCCACCCGGCCCGGCCGCGTACGGACCGCCCATGCGTCCTTGCCCTTGTCCTTGTGCCATGGTCTTCTTCCTTCTGTACGTCCGTGCCGATTGAACTCACCACCAGCAGCCAAACCCGCCACGCCGGCCTCGACCCCGGCCAAAACCTCGACCCAAACCAAAGCCTCCGCGTAACCATCGACCGAACCAGCCGAAACGCGGAGCCACATAGCCAGGGCGGGTACCATACGCCGGTGCGCCATAGGGCATCTGCCGCGCACCGAAGACGCCTGGGTTCCTGTAACCGGGCACGGGATAGCCCGCACCGAAACCAGCGCCTCTACCTGTCATGGGTCCCATACCTAAAGGACCTGTTCCATTCCCGCGAGGCATCTTCGTCACCTCCTTTTCTCTTTCTGCTTCTTCACAACTCATACCGCCTACCGGAACACCATCGATTCCGGCCCAGCCTTCTACGCGGTTCGGATTCTCCGCCGATTCCCGCAGTACACAATAGCCCAGACCCTTTCCGGTCAGCGGGCCTTTCCCCTGCGGACCTGTTCCGTCAAGACCTGGCATGGGCCTGCTCCTTATTTCGCGCAGTCAACGATTCCTGGAACGCTATGTTTCGACGCAGTATCATCTCACCGATCTGACAGCCCAGGTCTCTGGCAATGACGGGGCACTTGGCCTTGAGAATGAAGAAGATGTTCTTATCCACGTCGCTGAGCGACTCGTAGTTGCCCTGCCCTTTGGCCACGATCATATCCGCCTGGTTGAATCGCCGGCGAAACTCGGGCGAGCAACTCTCCAGGATTGTCCCCGGACCATCGGAGCCGTTGTCGATAACCTCAACTACGTCTGTGAGCCCGGCCGTCTCCGCGTCCTCCATCGTCGCATCATTGATGACCGGTGAGCCCTTGACCACGAAGGTCACTTTCGTACGGGGCAGTAACTCGATCAGCAGGCGGTCGAATACGATCTCGCCGGCGTTGTCGCCCAGATACAAAATGCTTTCGGCCTTCTTGACACTGTCGACGAAAAGGGCCAATTCCGTCCCATCGAATTCATCTTCCAGGGCGGCGACGATCGTCTTGGCCGCATACGAATGATCCAGGTCGCTGTAGACACCGAAATCCAAGATGTTGCCGGCAATCGCCAGCCGAACGGCCGCCTCGACCGGATCGGGTGCTTTCTTCACTTCCTGCCGGAGTTCCGGACAGAGCCTCAATGCCAACGCATTGGAATGGCGTTTCTGCTGGCGGTATGGATCGGTGTGGCCGGTGATCTCACGGATCAGGCGATGCACCTGCTGGCCGATGAACGGCGGAGGCTGATTTACATCCGTCTCGGTCGCCAGGCGTAGAACTGCGCGAACCACGGTCTCCTGGACTTCCGGATCGCGGCTGGCGAACCGCGCCGCATCCAATGCCTGTCTCACAAAACACGGAAAACAATCGAGATAAGTCTGCATATCGCGCTACTCGCAAAGAGTCAAATCACATAGGAGGCAGCATCTATCTCAGTGCGGTCTTAGACCCAATGCCCCTCAACGTTCGCTTGCTGCAGCTCTTGCAGTTCGCCTTGATTGAACGCCGCTACGACCTGTTCGACCGGTTTGCCCGGGGCAAGGAAGACGCGCACCTTGGCGGCTGCCAACGTCTTGAATGCGTTCGGTCCCATGTTGCCGGTCAGAACGGCCTCCACGCCCAGATTGGCGACATTCTGGCCCGTTTGGATGCCGGCTCCTTGTGCGAGGTTAAGATTCAGCTTGTTGTCGTGCGCCTGGGCTTGGCCTGTATCCGTATCGACCACGATAATCCACTTGGCCCGGCCGAACCTCAGATCAACGGCACTGGAGAGACCCTGTCCTTCTGCTGTGACCGCTATTTTCATGCGAACTCCTTGCAGACTCCGTCCCCGTCAGTGGCAACGCACTGCTTAAGATTCAGAATCGTTACTTTACTGATGGGGGCCGCGACGCCCGCAACGCCAACCGCGCCTACCTCTGTGGGTACCCAGCCAGCGACCCGGCAAGGCGAACCGCCGCAGACCCAACCGTCCATCTTGGTATGCATCCAGCACCTCATCGATCGCGCCTGTGACATAAGGGACTAACTGAATGCCGAAGCTGGTGGCCGCAGAGGCCATCGGCTGCGAAACCGCTCCACAAATCAACACCTCAACCCCGAGCTGTCTGAGCTCAGCAACCTTTTCCAGGGTATTCCGTCCCGACAACGGGACTTCGACCCGATTCTGCTCGCCGCCGTCCTCCAACTCCACGAGGATCAGCTTCTGGGAGAAATCCAGGACGCTGGCGACGCGGCCTTCCCAAATGGGCACGGCTACTTTCATTTCTGTCATCTCCACGATGATCGTGTGCAAAAAGGATGCCACCACAGAGAGGCAGGAATCGTCAGGGTCGATAAACCGTTTACGAATAAGGTGTTGTCGCAACAGAAGTAGTGTGGTCACCTGGAGAAACGTGAACCGGCGCGTTGCATGATGCAATGGTTGCGCCCGACCAAGCATTGCGATATGCAATGCCCCGAGTGCCTGCGATTAGCGCTCAATTCCCAGGGCTTTGAGCTTGCGAAAGAGGGTGCTCGGGTTGATGCCGAGTTCGCGGGCGGTAGCCGCTCGATTGCCGTCGTGGCGCCGAAGCGCCTGCTCGATCATCATCGCTTCCATCTGTTTGAGGGTCCGCAGCTCGCCGTCATTCCGCTGGTCTTTGGCCTCCTGACCACTCAACGTGTCGGGCAGGTCCTGCTTCTCGATGACCTGACCCTGGCAGAGAACGAAACTGCGTTCGATCACGTTCTCAAGCTCGCGAATGTTACCAGGGAAGTTGTGGGTTAGCAGTTTTGCCATGACCTCGTTGCTGACACAGCACATCTGCTTGTCGTAGAGTGTGTTGAAGCGGTGAATGAAATGGTCCACCAGCAAAGGGATGTCCTCGCGCCGCTCGCGCAACGGCGGCAAGTGGAAGTGGACGATATTGATCCGATAGAACAGGTCCTTCCGAAACAGGCCCTCCTCCACCAGGTTCTGGAGGTCCTTGTTGGTTGCGGCGATAACGCGCACATCGCCCCTGACACTCTTGACCGCACCGACCGGCTCGTATGTCTTCTCCTGCAGCACCCGCAGCAGGCGAACCTGGACGGTGGGCGAGACGTCGCCAATTTCGTCCAGAAAGATCGTCCCTCCTTCGGCCAGTGCAAATCGACCAGG
>CAZGRF010000173.1:0-7387 GCA_964527825.1 uncultured Pirellulales bacterium | reverse complement strand
GCGCCGGTCAGGTCGCGATAGCCGGCAATCACGTCGTCCATCGTATCGCCGGCAAAGAAGTAGTAATCCACCCCGCCCGGAGCGCTCTCGGCCCACAACGTCGCGCCGCTCGCGTCGTCTTTGAACCTCATGATGGAATAGGTGTCCCACATGATCCCATACCGCTCGGAAGACACGATCATGGGAATGACGATCCCCATATTGGTCTGGATCAGCAGTAGTTCCTGCCCGCGCCGGTTGGTTTTGCCCGGGCCGGCATCGATGTACCCGAAACCGTACCACCCCTCATCCGGCTTCAAGGTGAAAGTGTTCGACACCTCGTAGGTCGGGGCCCCGGAAATCTCTACCTGCTTGACAGAGGCATGGTCTTCGGCACGTTCCCGGATCAGCGTCTTGCCGGCGGCATCCATGAACGTCAGCGTCCCGCTCTTCTTGTCGGCTTTGATCTGCAGCTTGTCCGACACGATAGTGAGACTGTCACCGGTCTCCTGCACGTTGAACGGGATCGCCGCAGGCTTGCCCACCACGACGATGCTGGGGTACTTCCAGAAGTTCTGTCCCGGGTTCTCGTTCACGCGAACCGTGGACGGACCGTAGAAGATCACGTTCTTGGCCGTATCACCGACGCGCAACTGGACCCCATTCTCGAGCCGGATGAATGAGAACCCCTCGGTTTTGGCCGCGACAGCCTGTAAGTGTCCATTGCCATCCAGACCTGTCGGAGCCGCCTGAAGCAGCGGGCAGGAGGAAAACAACAAAACGACCGCTATACTGTGAATTAACTTGGGATGTCGGAATGTCATAAGTGTCCTTTCAGCGTCTATTGTCTTTGTCAGGTGGTATCGAACCCCTCTCGCAAATACGCATGCGACGGTTCGAATGGCGTAGCTTTTCGATTGAGCTTATGCCACTCATTGGGCCATACCCTGGTACTCCAATATGAACCCATAGCGATAGGGTTTGTTGCCGGCAATGGTGTACTTATCCAGGGTCCTCGCCCCCCAGGAATCGTTGCCTCCCACACCATGAATGTTCAGGTCGATATTGAGGTTGATCAGGTCCCGGATTGGCAGCTCGAAGGGATGTCCGGCCTTTTCCAGGTCCGCCTCGGTGTAGGGCCAGGCCCGAAAACAGAGGTTCTGCAGGCCGGTGACACGGATCCGATCACCATTGGGGTCGGCCAGACTA
Organism: uncultured Pirellulales bacterium; assembly: GCA_964527825.1. Lineage (GTDB taxonomy): Bacteria > Planctomycetota > Phycisphaerae > Sedimentisphaerales > Anaerobacaceae > JAFGLV01. The sequence goes on along the minus strand of CAZGRF010000173.1, from coordinate 6,199 downwards.
AACCACCTCACGTCGCAACGATTGGCGTTGTCCTGGGGCGCGACGTAGTCAGTGATGAAGTGTGCCAGTGTGGATTCGTACAGGCCGACCAAGGCTCCGCTCTTGCGGTCCGGGTAGTTCTCGACCGGCCCACGTCCATACCAGGCGATGTCGTCAAAGCGATCCTGAAGCTGCACACGCATGCCGAACTTGGGCATCAGGGCAATGGAGGCCTTCTGCGGCTGATACTCGGCCCGGACCTGGATCCGCCCCTGGCCGTTGATCGTATAGTCCAGGGTGTATTCGGCGCCGATGTCCGGCAGGTCCATGAGGCAGCGGACGATGACAAGACCATCTTGTTGCGTGGCCTCGATTTGTTTGACGACACGGTTAGCCGCAGCCGTTCTCCACGGACCCAAGCGACGATTGTAGTTGTTGCGTTTCTGGTTGTCGTTGGCCGGCTTCCAGAAATAGGGCTCCAGGGGACCGCGCAACAACTCATCATTGTCCCGCGTCCAGCTTACTAGAGCACCGGTGCCTTTGCTGAAGACCACCCGGAAGTCGTCACCCTGCACACGGATATTTTCAGGGGTTCCCTGAACGTCCAACCGACCTTGCACGGCCTGCAACGTCTCGACGGTCGCGGGCTTCAGCGTGAATTGCTCGCGGGCCACGCGAAAGCCTTCTTCCGCCCACCGGACGGGCGCCTTGAGCTGGGCCGTCAGAGTCAGGCAGATATCTTCCGAGGCGGACTCGAGCCATGCGGGCCGCGGAATCTCGATGGTGCGCGAATCCCCCGGACGCAGAGACCTGCAGGCCAGAACGCCGGAATCCCTGGCCTTGCCATTGGCGCTGAAGCCGTACCGAACATCCACGCGATCGAGTGATAGGAAGTCGTAGTGGTTGGTCACCTTGATACGCAAGGGGTCCGGACTTTCCAGCTCGAAGACGATCGGCTGATACACCTTCTGCACCTCGTAGTAATGGGGATGAGGCACGCGGTCCGGGCCGATCAGCCCGTTGATGCAGAAGGCCCCGTCATTAGGCCTGTCGCCGAAGTCGCCGCCATAGGCCCAGTACTCGTTGTCTTTGAGTGACAGGGCCGCAGGATGATCGCCGTAGCGCAGCGGCGCTCCGTCGATGCGTTTGGCAATGCCCTGGTCGACCCAATCCCAGATCGCGGCGCCGACGATACTGGGGTCGGCATAGATGACATCCCAGTACTCCTGCAGGTTGCCCCCGGAATTGCCCATAGCATGGGCATACTCCCGCATGAACACCGGCCGATCGCTGATCCTTTGGCCCAGTTGCTTGAGCCTCTCCGGAGGCAAATATCCGTCGTCATAAATCGCCGAGACACTCCTATCGGAATCACAGTAGACCGGACGCGTGAGATCGATCCCTTTGACGGCCTCGGCCATGGCCTTGAAGTTGCGGCCTCGGCCTCCCTCATTACCCAAGGACCACAGGATCACGCAGGCATGGTTCTTGTCACGCTGGACCACGGACACGACCCGATCCACGTGGGCAGCCTCCCACTGGGGGTCTTCGCCCAGAATCCTGTTTCCGATGCCGAATCCATGCGATTCCTGGTTGGTCTCATCCATAACGTACAGGCCGTAGATGTCGCACAATTCGTAGAAGAGGGGATCGTCGGGGTAGTGCGAGGTGCGTACCATGTTGATATTGGCCTGCTTGAGCAGCTCGATGTCCCGTATCATGGTCTGCCGGTCGAGATGGCGTCCGGTTCGGGGATGATGCTCGTGACGGTTCACACCCTTGAGCTTAATAGGCTTTCCGTTGATCGTAAACAGCTCGCCCTGAACCGCTACCTTCTTGACACCGAACCGCCAGTGCACCGTGTCAATGATATCCCGGCGAGCGTTTCTCAGGGTCAATTGAAGATCGTACAGGTTGGGCGTTTCGGCGGACCAAAGCAGCGGACGATCCAGAATGGTTTCAAGCGTGATTGAATTGTCCGTGGATGCGTCGATCGAGCTAGTCTCTTTCGATAGAACCTGACGCACCGGCCCACGGGAAATGACGGCTTCGACGGTCAAATCGTCCGTCGCTACCTTGGATCGGTTTTCGACCGTGGCCTCTAGAGCCACCCGGGCTTGGGTCAACGAGTCATCCGGTTCTGCGGTCACGGCAAAGTCCTGGATAAACGTGGTCGGCCGGATAAACAGATCTACATCCCGGAAGATGCCGCTCAGACGCCACATGTCCTGGTCTTCGAGATAGCTACCATCGGACCAGCGATAGACCTCCACCGCCAGCTTGTTCTCGCCTGGTTGGATGAAGGGTGTGGTATCAAACTCCGCCGGGGTCATCGAGCCCTGGCTGTAGCCGACCTTCTGTCCGTTCAGCCAGACGTAGAACGCGGATTTGACGCCCGCGAAATTCAGAAAGACCCGTTGATTCAGCCAGGCCTCAGGGGCGTCAAAGGTCGTGCAGTAACTGCCCACCGGATTGCGATGAGAGTAACTGTAAAACGACCGCGACGGTTCGCTGGTGACCCTGGGCGGATCGGGCTTGAAGGGATAGGTCACGTTGGTGTAGATCGGCAGGCCGAAGCCCTGCATCTGCCAGTTGCCGGGCACCTGAATCCAATCCCACTGGTCCACCGAATAATCCTGTTGATAGAATTCCGTGGGTCTGGACTCCGGGTTGGGCGACCACTTGAACCGCCACAGACCATTCAGCGACACGACGCGGGGATCGGTAGCTTTCTCACTGGGCAGCACAAACGTTGCGTGTGCCTTCTCCTTATTGACCCCAATGACCGCAGGATTTTCCCAATCGCGAGCCTGAGGGGCGTCTTGAGCCTGTACCGGGATGGCACAAAGCAGAAGCCATACGATGACCCAGGGCAATAGCCCCAGACAGAGTGCCTCACATGGCGCGAAACCATCTTGATGTCTTCTATTGCGCGTGCGTTGGGTTGAATCTGAAATCTTTGCCATTGTATTGTGACACCTTTTCCTTAGAGTGCAGCCTTCGCTATCCAGACGACGGCGCCGCCGCGCGAACTCATTGACACGGTGAGTTTGTCACTGGCGGTGACCGTCTTGCTCTCACGCTTGAAAGTGGCAGGATTGTCGGGGTCATCGCCGAACGCCTCAGCGTGCCATGGACCATCGCCCAGGAAGGACAGGTCGATTGGCAGCGTGGCAGCTTCGCCGCCGTTGAGCACGCCGATGTACCACTCCTGGCCGCGCCGGCGCGCGAAGCCGATGGTCCTGCCGATCTCGCTGCCCGGCAGCACGATCGTCTCATCCCAGGTCGAGGGCAGATGGCGCAGCAAGTCCTCGGCGGGGTTGCCGATGAAGTCCTGATACTTCCCGGCAAAGTGCAGCAGCGGCGAGGTCATGTCCACCGCTTGGGCCAGCAAATGCGCCCAGGTGTAGCCGACCATCTCGCGGAGATCGAAGGCCGTCGGGGTGTAATCGGCCGGACCGGCCAGGAAACGCGTGAAGAGGACCGTCTCGTCGTGGTCGGCGGTCTGGACCCGGCGGAAACGCGTCATGTGGTATTCGTGGCCGCGCACGCCTTCGCGTGTTAATTCATGGGGCCAGGTGCGGCGTCGGCCCGTGGGCTTGACGGCGCCATGAAAGTTGCAGAGCAGGTGCAGTTCGGCGGTGTCCTCGAGCGCGCCTTCGTACCAGCGGGTGATCTCGGCCGTACAGGCCGGGATGAAATCGATCTTGATGCCCACGGCGCCGAGAGCAGCGACCCTTTCGAGATAGGCACGACGCCGGGCAGCACTGCGCATTTCCGAGGAATTCACCCACACCAGGGCACCCACACCCTGCGTTTTGGCATAATCGATCACTTCCCGGAGACACTGCCACTGGTCCTTGTCGGGCGCACGCCAGTTGCGCCAGCCTTCGTCGATCAGGTAATACTCGAAGCCGAGCTTCTTCGCCGCATCGACCCACTCCTTCTGGTCGTTCAGCCTTGGCGCGCCGATGGCCCACCATTGCCAGAGAGAGCGGCCGGGCTTGATCCAGTCGGCGTTGGCCAGTTCGGCAGACGGCGGCGGACAAAGGTTGGTCACGATGTCGCTGTTGACCAAGGCGTTGAGTCCCTCCGCGATGATGGCCACGCGCCAAGGGGTGACGATCGAGCCTTGTTGGGTCCAGCCGTTGGACGACGCGGGAAACACGGCCTTGATGAAAGCCCCGTCGCGCACCAAACCCATGTCCGGAAAACAGTCGTTGTTGGCCTCGGTGAGAGAGACATAGAGGTCCTCGCCTAGCTTGAAGGTGATCGGAGGCGCCAGCGGCCTGTTGGCCGGGAGGCTCTCGAACGTCCCGGATCTGCAAGGTCTCTCATAGCTGCCATCATAGCGGGCCCACCAGGCTTGCGCATCGAGAGGCAACGCCCAGGAGGTCGCCTCGCCGGCGATGGCGTGCGCGGTGTCATCGAGCGCGACACGGGTACGCACGGCGGCGCCGTCGTCGAAGGCCCGCACCTCCAGCTCGTATGTCATGCCGTCGGCACAGGTCATCGGGATCACGGCTTCATTGCAGCGATTGACGGCCACGGCGTGATTGCCCCAGATGGGGTATTGCTCATCTATGGTGCGGTTGCGCGGCTCACCGAGCGTGGCAGACTGGCCGAGATTGTGATCGTCCACCGTCAGCCCCAGCGGAGCGGCGGCCAGGATGGTCTGCCCCTGGCGCCGGACCGACCAGGTCAACTGACCGGCGCCATCGGTCCGGATCTCAATCGCGATCTTCCCGTTCGGACTGGCGACCGTCACCGGTGCGGCGTAGGGCACATTGGTCAGAGCCGAACCCGTGATCTTCAGTGCGGCGGTGTATTCCGACACCTTCTGCTCGGGCAGCGTGACCGTCAGGCCATCGGCGGTCTGCTGCCAATCGAGTTTCCCGTCGTACCCCAGCAGAGAGATTTGTTCGATACGGTTGACGTCGGAACCCTCCGGTTTGGCGAGCGAATGGATCGTGATCTTGCGATCCTCAGGCCAGCCGAGAGTGAAGGCGTACAGCGTGGAGCCCTTGGTCGTAAACCGGATTTCCTTGGCGTTGTATTTGAAGTCCTCCCCTGACCTGCGGCTTCTGACCTTGATGTTGCTTTCACCATAGACCAACCAGGGGCGCGTCCCAAAGATCCCCTCGCCGAAGACAGCGTTCCACTTGGCGAGCTCCTCAAGCATCTGCTCGACCTCGGGATCGAGTGAGCCGTCCGGGCGTTGCACCACATTGAGCAAGAGGTTTCCATTCTTGCTCACGTTGTCCACCAGCATGTAGATGACCCAGCTCACCGGGCGGAACTTCCAGTTCCGGTTGTAGTACCAGTCCCCAATGGAGGTGTCGGTCTGCCAGGGGCTCGGGTCAATCTGAGGCATGATGCCGCGTTCGAGGTCCTCCACCCAGCGGCCCTGGGATCTCTGCTTGCACGTATACACGACCTGGGCCTGACCGTTATTGCGGGCCGCGCTGTCGTTATAGAGATGAGCAATCATGCTGTAACCGACCGCGTTGTTGAAGGGAACCTGACCGTCCGTGTAAAGCAGGTCGGGATGGTAGTTGTCCACCAGCTCCTTGATCTCGTCGTACCACTGCTGCTGCCACCGCGGATTCCTGGAGTACCAGCCTCTGTCATTCGGTTCGGCCGGGAAATGGTAAAGGTCCTGATATTCCGGGTTGGTGCCATCGTAAGGCACGCCGGCCAGCGGCCCGGTCCTGTCGGACCTGTGCGAGTCCTGGAACCAGGTGAAGCTCGCGCCCAAGTGTTCGGACACGCCGAACTTGAGGCCATATTTCTCGGCGGCTTTCTGCCATTCGCCCACCACGTCGCGGTGCGGGCCCATCTGCACGGAGTTCCAGCGATGCAGCTTCGAGTTCCACAAGAAGAAGTTGTCGTGATGCGACCCCATGCTGACAAAGTATTTCGCGCCAGCTTTCTTGTAGAGCTGCATCAAGCGATCGGGGTCCCACTTCTCCGCTTTCCAGAGCGGGATGATGTCCTTGTAGCCGTGTTGGGACGGATGGCCCCAGCGCTGAAGATGATCGTTGTAGTCGGCCTGGCCCTGCTGATACATCTTGCGGGCATACCAATCGCCTTCCATCGGCACTGCTTGAGGTCCCCAATGCGCCCAGATCCCGAACTTCGCATCACGGAACCAGTCGGGATACTGATACTGCTTGAGCGATTCGGTCGACGGCTGGAAGGGCCCGTCGGCGATGGGAAG
>CAZGRF010000172.1:2411-7432 GCA_964527825.1 uncultured Pirellulales bacterium | reverse complement strand
ATGGAAATCGCCGACCAGACGCGTCGCGCGAATCTCCTCAACGCACGCGACAGCCTCCGCGTTCTGGAAGAGCGGCTCACCGAACTCCAGCGGCTTCGGAACCAGGCCCAGGAAAACCAGAGAGAACTGGATGAAGCCCGCGCCAGCTACGAGCAGGTGCTGAAGAAACGGGACGAGCGAATCGAAATGCTCAACCAGATCAAAGCACAGGTCGAGAAGCTGCGCATCATGCTCAACGACCCGGGGACGCCTAAGGTGCAACGGCTCAGGGAGGCGCTGCCCCCGCTGGAGATGGTCCTGTCACGACACATTCTGCTGTGGATTCCCGGCGGAACGATGCTGGGGTTGATGTTCGGCCTGTTCCTGGCGTTCCTGGTGGAGATGCCCAACGATCTGGTGCGAACGCCCAGCGACGTGAAGCGCTTCCTCGGTTTGCCTCTGCTGGGCGTCATTCCCGAGGCCGGCGAAGACCACACCGTGGATGACATCGACTTGTATCGCATCGTGGATCAAGCCCCTTACTCGTTGCTGGGCGAGTCCTATCGACGCTGCCGCACGAATATCGATCTGTCCGGCGAGCCCGGGCCCAAGAGCTTGCTCGTCGCCAGTGGGAATGCGGACGACGGCAAGACCTCCCTGGCGTGCAATCTGGCTGAGGCATTTGTCGCCAAGTACGAGAAGGTCCTTCTGATCGATGCGAACCTCCGACAGCCCAGACTGCATCTGGTCTTTCCCCGAGGCGCCTCGGAGGAAAAAGGTGAGCAGCGCCGACCAGGTTTGACGAGCCTCCTGATGGGACAGTGCGAGTATCGTGAGGCGATTCGGCCAAGCGGCGTAGGGGGGTTGGATTTGATCTACGCGGGTCCGCCGCCCGCGACTATGATCGTGTTGTCATCGATAGCCCCCCGGTGCTGCTTGTTAGTGACGTCAAGATGCTGGCCAGGCTCGCGGATGCGACGCTCCTGGTGTTCAATGCGGCGGCAACCAAGAGAGGCGCCGCCCTGCGGACGATCTTCGAGTTGCAGGAAGTTGGCACCAATGTGATCGGTTGCGTACTCTTCGCTGCCGAAGCCATCAAAGGCGGCTATTTCCGTAGGGAGTTCAGGGCCTACCGGGAGTATCTCAAGCCCCAGTTGGCAGCCAGTTCCGCCTGATGTGAGGCCCCTGCGACCTGGTATTCTTGCGAAGGGTTCATAATGATGGAGAAGTTCCTGGTAACGGGCGGAGCCGGATTCATCGGCTCAAACATCTGCAAACGGCTGGTGGCCGAGGGATATTTCGTGCGCGTGGTGGACAATCTGCTCACGGGCAAACGGAGCAACCTTGACGCCGTCTCGGACAAGATCGACTTCGTCGAGGCGGATATGGGCGACGAAGAGGTAGCCCGGTCGGTCGTCAAGGACATCGACGTCGTTCTGCATGAAGGAGCATTGCCCTCGGTTCCGCGCAGCGTGGACGATCCGGCCGCTGCGCACCGGCACTGCGTCGATGCGACCTTTACACTGCTGTTGGCGGCGCGGGATGCGCGCGTCAAACGTTTTGTCTATGCGGCCAGCTCCTCAGCGTATGGCGACACACCCACGCTGCCGAAAGTCGAAACGATGCCGACAAGTCCGCTCTCTCCCTACGCGGTGGGAAAACTCGTGGGGGAATACTACTGCGCGGTGTTCTCCAGAGTCTTCGGCCTGGAGACCATCTCGCTGCGCTACTTCAACGTGTTCGGGCCGCAGCAGGACCCGACCAGCCAGTATGCCGCCGCTATCCCGGCATTCGTCACCGCCATTTTGAAGGACCGGCCGCCCACCGTCTATGGCGACGGAGAACAGAGCCGCGACTTCACCTACATTGACAACGTCGTTGAGGCCAATCTCTGTGCGGCCCGAGCGGAGAGGACCAATGGCGAGGTCGTGAACATCGCTTGCGGCGAGAGGATTACGGTCAATGAAATCATCGCGATGATAAACGAGATTCTGGGCAAGAACGTCAAACCTATCTACGCTCCGCAGCGGCCGGGCGACGTCAAGCACTCGCTGGCCGACATCACTGCCGCCAGGAAGCTCATCGGCTTTGAGCCGGTCGTCCTGTTCCGCGAGGGCCTCGAAAAGGCCATCGCCTGGTACCGCTCATCGATGATAGACTGACTCGGTCGATCACCGATGAAACGATGTCAGGTGTCGTCACCCTATCGAGTCGTCCTGGTTCGTCGACGTTGTGGGCTGGTGGCTGGTCCTGCTGGAACGGGGCGAGGCGCCGCGCCCCGCTGGCCCAATCGCTGCTGAACGATCTTGTCCAGTTGAGCCGACGTCTCCTGCAACCGTGTGGCGTCGGCAGTATATCGGAGTCTCTCTCTCGTTTCGTTGTCCAACTCGATGGTGGAATAGGGTTTGGCTTCGTTGTCCTTGGCCGCGCCAAGTGATTGCCAGGCCGACAGTGCTTGGCGCACTGCCGAATCGGCTTGTCTGGCAACTTCCGCTCTGGTTGTGCCGCTCAGGACCCATCGGACCAAGCCAATCTTGCCGCCTTCGGCGTTGAGGTCCTCCTGATTCGTGGCGAGGAGCTTATCCATCTTGTCGAGCGAGATGGCGCGCAGAGCCAATCCCTCATACCGCTCCACAGCCGACAGGCCGGGCTTTTTCAGGAATCGATCCAGCAGTTGTACGCTAACCCATGGATCTTTCCCGCCGCCCGCGTCCCAACCGCAGAAGCGATAGACGGCATCAGCGTCATTGTCCGTGACCGATCTACCCATCCATTGGCTCAGGAGCCTCTTTGCCCTGTCGAACTGGCCCACCTCGGTCAGCCTGTCGATACGCCCGTTGTACCCGCCCACCATGGTCATGGCCGACAGACCGGCGTCGCGGAGCATCTGTAAATAGAGGACCGTTCTCCGCTCGAGGGCATCATAATTCCTGGTGGCGAGATCCAAGCGCCATAAAGCGTCCACCGCCTTCAATCGCTCGCCGAGCGTGGCGTTCGGTGAGGCCGCCAGCGACTCGCGGCGGGTCTGCAACTGACGGAGGAGTTTCAGGTCCGCCTCGGTGGGCTCTGCCCCCTGGCGTTTCGGCTGGGCCGGCATGCGGTGGTACAACGTTATCCCGCGCAACTCGTCCCGCAACTGACGGAGTTGGCGCTGGCTTTCGGGAGGAGCCCGATCGACCGAGAGTAGTTGCCCCGTTCTCTTCTTCTCGCGTTTTTCCTCTGTCAGCACGGAGGTTTTCTTGTCGTAATACGCGATCAGTTGCCGGGCCAATATCGCATCGTCAAGCTCGAGGGTCACCCGTTTGGGCTTAGGTGTGTTCTCGATGCGTTTGCGCCATTCGGCGATCTGCTTCTGTCTGGCTTGCGGGTCCATTCCCGGCTCCGGCGCAGGAATTTGTTCCGGTACAGGGTACTTGGCGATCAGGCGACGGGCAAAGGACAGATCGTTGGGATCGACCTTCAAAGGCCCGAGCCCGGCCCTATGGTCCGAGAGCTTATTGACCATCTGGTTTACCTGCCAATCCTCCGTGGTGTAGTACGCGTAGGTCTTGGCGGCGTCCCAGACGGCGACCTTGTCCAGGTCCACACGCTTGAAGTTCATCAGCTTCGCCGAGCGCACGGGCCGCTTGTCGTCACTGCGGCGTACCTCCACCTGGACCGGCAGACGCAGCGTCACGTCGCCCGCGGTCACGTCCCTGTAAATGACTGTCGAGGTCCTGCCGCCCTTGTGGTAGACATAGTCAACATCTGTGTAGTGATAGGGTATCTCGCCGTCCCGGGTCGATATTGCGCCGTTTGCGTCGATGGCCAGCTTCTCGGGTCTGACCGGCAGGTCGGCGATCAGCCTGGCGATTTGAGGAACGGGGCCGATATTGTCGTATTCATACTTGATCCCGACGAGTTTCCGTCGCGTACCATCAAGCAAATCCATAGACTCGATCCTGCCCGCCTGGGCCTGGACTTTCAGTTGTGCCGGCTTCCGTCTGACTCCATCCGGATTGTTGCCTGGCTTCAGATCGATGATGCCGCCGGTACTCTTTCCAGGCGCCTGGAGCGATTCAAGATCGCTGGCGTACACCCGCCTGGAGAGAGTCTCCGCTTCGGCAAACCGCATCTCCGCAACTTCGTATGGCCCGCCACCCCATTGGAAGGGTCCCCTTTCACCCAATGGCTTGGCATAAGTTGTGTTGCCTGGGACCCAATCAGGGAACAGACCATTGTTGATGCGAAACCCATCCTTATCGCTCAAAACGGCAAGGGTCTTGATGTTCGTATCTCCCATGCCATGGGGTTCGGTCCACACAACCGAGACGGCGTAGTAATCCTGGCAGACCCAATAGCGCGCAAACCAAACCGTGCTGGGGTCAAAGAGCCCGTGGTCCCAGGCGACATGGGTATTGCTCAATTCGATGACGACGTCGAACTGGATCACGCCGGCCTTCTTTCCGACCGGTCCGAGCCGGCAAAGACCGATCCCGCTGATGACCAGCGAGATCGCTGCCACTGCCACTGCCGTTGTCGCTGACCTCAGTTGCCGCGGGTATCTGTGTCCTGCTTTCATATTCCTTACTCCTCCGGATACGTCAGCACGACCCCGTCCGAAACCGCCTCCTGCACGAGCAAGGCTGGAGTCAGGAGGAAATCGACATTCTCTCTGGTTGCCAGCGAAAGGTCAGCCATGCCGGAACGCGGGGCAAGCTGAGCCCGCATCATGGCGTCAAACTCCGGCGTGCCCGGTAGGATCATGCGCCGAGTCCCGGCAGATGCGCGGCCCCTGCCAGGATCACTGCCCGCGCCCATGGCCAGAACGAGGAATGTACACATCAGCGCCGCAAGGACCGCCCACCGCGTGAACCTTATCCATTTCCGTCTCATAACTCCGTCCTTTCGTAAGCATGTGAGTTGACACCTTCACTGGATGGCAGCGGCGGGCATGGAAGATGAACGCCGCTCGGCGTCACTACGAGCAGGCCCTGCCGCCGCCATCCGTTCAATGTTGCCGTATCAGATCAACCGCGTATCACTTCTACCAGATGTCGCCC
>CAZGRF010000172.1:0-2311 GCA_964527825.1 uncultured Pirellulales bacterium | reverse complement strand
GTCGCCCGCGGCTTGACATGTGCCCGCGACCTCGGCCTCCACGCTGAATGAATTGGAGTAGACCGTGTTGGAATAGGCACCGCTCAGCGTCCCCGTGAAGTAGAATTGCCCTTCATATCCACCACCTATGATCTCATCCCAATAGTTCACCACGGCCCAGTAGTCCACATAATCGACCGTGGGAGTCACGCCCCAGGCATTGTTGAAAGCGTAGCCGCCGCTCGTACTCCATGCGTACCCATAGGAGGCGCCTCTTGCGGTGCCGGGGCGAACCGGCCCCTTGACGTAGCATCTGGCCAAACAGGAAGAGGAGGCACTGGCCTCGCACGTGCCTGTTCGGTCGAGGCAACCTCCCGAGAACTCGAGCCAGCCTGAGAGGCTGCCGCTGACATACCCTGTGATCGTTCTGGACCCAGGATTGTTCGGGTCGGATACCTGCCAATGATAGTCCGACCATCCGTGGACATGGCTGCCCGCGTAGGCATATCTGGACAGACCAAGATCAGGCGTGAGCCACACCCAGGCTTCACCCCACGTCTCCCCGGAGGCAGTCAGGTTGTATGCGTCGCCGGACACGGAGCCGCCTGAGCCGTTCCACCCGTACCCGCAGGTCCCATCCGCTGCTTCCCAGTAGAAGGGTTCACTCACTTCCGCGTAGGTCCCCTCATATATCCATTCCCCCAGTGTCGAAGTGACCAACACTGCACAAAATATCAAAACCACTGCAATAATCCTACTCGTGATCCATGACCTCCTTTACTAACAAGACCTTTACTTTTTTCATCCTGTGTGGTAAAAGAGGAACCAGCCGAAGGGCGCGGTCACGCTCCCTTTGGTGCAGTCCGGTGGATCGACAATCGCCTTTGCCGGTGCAGTGTCGATCCACCGGTTTTTATGCGCACCGCTGTTTCCCCTCGTGTTGGGCAGACACAAAGCCTGTCCCCACGCTCACGCCGGACAACAAAACGATCTGCCACAGATGCTCGCCTTTGGGTCTCTCGCACCTCCTTTCCGGCCGTGACCGAAAAGACCACGACCTCTCGCAATTCTCGCTCTTGAAATCTCTTCCTCTATCTCTTGTCAACCGGATGCCTGCCGCCGGGCCTCGCTGCCAGTCAAGCCTCAAGTCTCCAATTCGAGAGTAGATCGTTACAGGAAATCTGTCAAGGCGAAATCTCGAAAAATCGCAGGTCCCCTGAGGCTTGGCCTGCTCTGTCCTGGGACAGACTATTTCTCCATTTCGCTTCGCAGAGCTTCGGCGTTTTTGAGGACTTGTTCGCGGGTGGGGTATTGGCGGGGCTGTAGCTCGAAGGTCCATTCGTAGCTGTCAACGATCCGGCCGGGATAGAGGATTTGCGCGAAGAGATCGAACGGAGCGTGGTCATGGAGAGGAGCTTTCAGTTCGCGGGCGGTGTCAAGCGTTTCGTAGCCCTCTTTGCTGATCCGAACCCAGTAGTTGCCATACCAGTTGAAATTGACCGTTACGGGCGACACGCCGATCTGTTCATCATTCAGGACGACGAGGGCCCCTTGGGGTTCGGTGTTGATGGTCAGCTTCCGCTCCACGCAGCCGCTGAGTAGCACAGCGGCCAGAACGTTGAGCGTCAGACAACCGGCGGTACGTCTTTTCATGTCGAGGATCCCTTTGGATGGCTCAAATCCTTCGTTGCCGCCCATTATAGAGAGACTTCACTCTGAGAGAAGGTTGAAGTCCAATGTCGCAACTTGTTTCCCCCGATTGTCAATCAGCCGACATGCACCGGCCTTTGCCCCATTCGCGCAGGGCGCAGACCTTCTCTGCCATCGTTGCCGACAGGGGCGGTGAGGCCTGCACCGCCGCGATGACACGTTCGGTATCCAGATCTGCCTTGTCGGCGTAGGCTTCGTGCAAGGCCGATACGACTGCCTGTTCGATCTCGGAGCCGCTGTAGCCTTCGGAGGCATCTGCCAGCGCGTGCAAGCCGAACTTGTCGGGTCCTCGGCCGCGTTTGCGCAGGTGAATGGCAAAGATCTGTTCCCGCACGGCAGGTGTTGGCAGATCAACGAAGAATATCTCGTCGAAGCGGCCCTTGCGCAGCAACTCCGGAGGCAAAGCCTCGATGTCGTTCGCTGTGGCGACGACAAAGACAGGGGCCTCGCGCTCCTGCAACCACGTCAGCAGTGTGCCGAACATGCGTTGTGAGAGCCCGCCATCGGCGCTGCGGCTGGCTGCCGAGGCAAAGGCCTTCTCGATTTCGTCGATCCACAGAATCACCGGCGCCATCATTTCGGTCTGCCGCAGCGCGTCGCGCAGATTGTGCTCCGATTCCCC